>JACIWA010000009.1 GCA_014361195.1 Thermoplasmatales archaeon
TATGAATATTTAAAAAATATTTCGGCTTACCTAAATTTTTAATTAGTAAGGGAAAAACAGATTAGCTCTTCTAATATAAAAAGATAACCATTTTTATGCTTTGTTGCATAATTAACCAATTTCTATTCTTTCATTTTTTAGATTTTCTTGGATCTGCCCATAGCATTCCATTAGTTATATCATAATCTATCAAGGCATTATAGGATACTTCATGGAACATGTTTTCTAGCAGGTGCATATTCTCCAAATTTACGTTTGACTCAGAGAAAATGCTCTCAGCATACCATCTCTTACCATAATCATAACTAGTTTACGGAACTCACATGCGTACTTTTTAGTTTTAAATGTAGCACCTGCATCTCTTCTGATTTTTATTCCTGCCATACAACGCCTTCAATTTTTTGAAAATTATGAACTTTCCATTTATGTCGCATCCACTCACCTCTTCTTTTTCCTCGTATTGGGTTAAGGTGTTTCTTATTTGGAGTTTGCTTCAAATCGTAGAATAGTCTGGCACCTAAACTCACTAACTTAGATAGCCCTCTTAAAAATCCTTCCAGACCCCTATAATCTCTACTTAGGAGGGTATGGAGATATGCCAAAAATATTATTAGAGAGCCCGGATAATGAAGTGCACCAACCTTGTTTTTGTTTAATTTTTCTAACTCTTTGTCCAAGAGTTAATAAAATCTAGAGAAATATACGCTTCTCCATGAGCCATAAGTTTTTACTTATATACCCAATCTCTTTTATCGACATATTTTTTACCCATCTTTGTCTTTTCGTAACCCATCCCAAGAGTAAATAGGTTTAGGCTATTTTAATATTTATGGACACAGCATCTTAATTGATTCTCAAAATTGATTTGACTTTTGCTTTTTAAGCAGACTTAAAATTTTTTTTTATATTTAACCCCCAATATAATTAAAAACATGAAAGTCATTCCAATTGTTGAAAAGCAAAGTTGCAATTGTAAGAAATGAAAACATATATGAAGCAACTTTTAGAGCTCTTGACTATTTAGAATATGATTTGAAAGGCAAGGTACTTATAAAGCCAAATCTTACACTTGATGTCCCAATTCAAAGAAGGGCATGCACAAATCCACAGGTAATAGATGCTCTTATTGATGCTATAAGGAATTTTAATGGAGAAGCTTTTGTTGGAGAAAGCTCAATGGTTGGATGCGATACATTAAAAGCTTATGAAAAAAGTGGTTTAAAAGAAGTATGTGAAAGGAAAAAAGTTAAGTTCATTGATTTCAATAGATGCGAGCCAGTAAGGGTTAAAATAAATGGAGAATTTTTGAAGGAAATTGTTGTTGCCAAGGAAATTTTTGAATTTGATAAGATAATTTCTGCTCCAGTAATGAAAACACATGTCCTTACAGGAGTAACTCTCGGGATGAAAAATATGAAGGGCTTGCAATATGGAAATGAAAAAATAAGATTGCATAGGAAAGGAATTAAAATGCTCCATATTGGGATAGTGGATATAAACATCGCCTTCAAGCCTTATCTTACGGTAATAGACGCAAGTTATGCGCAAGACGGCGAGGGCCCCGTTGCAGGCAATGTGAAAAAGATGGATTTGGTTGTTGCAAGCAGGGATGTGGTTTCTGCGGATGCTACCGCGTGCAAAATTATGGAGATAAATCCGTATAGCGTATATCATATAAAGAGAGGAGAAGAAAAGGGGCTTGGAAAAATTAAAGATGTTGAGCTTAAAGGAGAAAAAATAAAAGATGTAAGAGAGAAGTTTGAAAATCCTGTAAAAAGTAATAGGGTAAAATACTGGGTATTTGATTTTGGAATGGTATTTGCTTCTAAGTTAAAAGGAAAGCTCGGGGAAGAGGGTTATAGAGTTATAGCGGAATTGATGAGAACAAAGCCATTTATAAGCCATGATTGCAGAAAATGCGGAAGGTGCTATGAGATATGCCATCAAAAAGCAATAGAGAATTTTAAGATAAATCATGATAAATGTGTTGCCTGCATGATATGTATGGAAGCATGTCCGTTTAATGCAATAAAACTAGAAAAAATTTCTATTATAGAAGGGGTGAGAGAGATTTCAAAATTTGCCTTAAAATCTTTAAGAAAGCAATAGTTCCAAATCTACAAAATAGTTATTACAAATGCAATAAGGGCAACAATGGAGATTGATATCAAATTTACATCGCTGTTATTTAATATTGCATCTGATGAATTTATTGCGCCTTTTCCTTTTCCCTGAAATGTTGCCCCAAGGAATGAATCAATATGGCATCCAAGAAATCCTAGTAAAACGCATAGAAAAACCTGATATATATTTATTTTAACAAGAAAGTAAGCGGAAATTGAAATAATTAAAGCCCCAATGATACAAGCAATTTCTCCTAAAAAAGAGATAGCTCCATTTGTTCCAGGTGAAACTTTTTTGAAATTTGTTATCATATATGCTTTATCTGAAAAAACCCCTATTTCTGAAGCCATTGTATCTGAAAGGGCAACTGATATTGAAGCAACAAAAGGAATTGAAAGATCACTTTTTAAGTAAAAGGAAGATAATGCTATAAATGCGGGTATTATTCCATTCGCAATTACATTTGAAGCTTTTCTAGATTTTCTCTCAAGCAATCTTCTCTTTTTAAAGTCATGTCCATAGCGAGTTACGAATGCTCCCGCTACAAGAAAAATGAAAAGGAGAAAAAACCAGCCAAATCCTTGTGTAAGTACTATTGTTAAACCTATTCCGATCGCAGAAATTGCTCCTGTTAAATCAAGAACTCTTAAGTAAAATGAAAGAATGCCAAATATTAAGCATATTAAGATTTTTAAAAAAATCATCCTTTCACTACGCCCAATGGAACCATTCTTGCAACTTTTAATGATAGCCCTGCTCCATGGGTGGCATTTACAACCATGCTTACATCTTTATATGCGTCTGGGCTTTCTTCTGCCATCACAACCATGCTTGCGGGATGAGCATATATTCCCTTTTCTTCCAGCATTTTTGCAATTTCAGTGCCACGCCATCTCCTCTTTGCCTCTTCTCTTGACATAACCCTGCCCGCTCCATGGCATGTTGAGCCAAATGCCTCTTCCGCTTTTTTTGTCCCTTTAAGCAAGTAGCTCTCGCTTCCCATATCTCCTGGAATCAAAACTGGTTGCCCAATGCTTTGATATTTTGTAGGTATATCTGGACTATCTGGCCCAAATGAGCGAGTTGCACCTTTCCTATGAACACATACTCTCATTTTCTTTCCATCCACTTCATGCTCTTCAATTTTTGCTATATTATGGCAAACATCATAAACTATTTTCATCCCTAAATCTCCCGCATCTTCCTTGAATACTTTTTCAAAAGATTGGCGAACCCAGTGCACAATCATCTGCCTGTTTGCCCATGCAAAATTTGCAGCGCAGGCCATGGCTTTAAAATATTGCTCTCCTTCCCTGCTTTTTAGAGGGGCGCAGGCGAGCTGGCGGTCTGGCAACTCTATTTTATATTTCCTTACCGCCTGTTCGAGCACATGAAGGTAATCAGTGCATATCTGATGGCCACAACCTCTTGAGCCAGTATGAATCATTACAACAATTTGATTTTTCTCAATTCCATAAATTTTTGCTGCATTTTCATCAAATATATCTTCAACTTTTTGAATTTCTAAGAAATGATTTCCTGCTCCAAGGGAACCAACCTGACTCATCCCTCTTTCCTTTGCTTTATCTGAAACCGCATCAGAGCTTGCTTCTTCCATGCAGCCATTCTCTTCTAAATATTCCAAATCCTCTTCCCATCCATAACCATTTTCAACCGCCCATTTTGCCCCCATTTGTAAAACATCATCAAGCTGTGATCTATTAAGCTTTACTTTTGCCTCACTCCCTACTCCAGAAGGAATATTTTTGAATAGCTCATCTGTCAGCTCTCTTATTATATTTTTGTTTATCCGCTCAACTTTGATATCTGTCCTCACCAACCTTACACCACAATTTATATCAAATCCTACCCCTCCAGGAGATATCACTCCTTCTTCATATTCTGTAGCTGCCACCCCTCCTATCGGAAAGCCGTAGCCCCAATGTATATCTGGCATTGCAAGAGATTTGCCAACTATTCCTGGGAGTGTTGCAACATTTGCGGTTTGCTCCGGGGCATTATCCTTTCTTATAGAAGGAAGCATTTCAGGCAATGCATAAATCATTCCTGGAACTTTCATATTGAGTTTTCCATCTATTCCCTTATAGCTTTTCGGTATTTCATATCTATAATCGTCTATTTTATTTAATGGTCCGTTCCACATTTTCTCACCCTAAATATCAAACAATACCCTAATAACAAAACCTTTTTTATTTCTTTTTATCTCCAGCATATGATATGTTACCGCTTTTATCTCTATTCCATAACCATGCTTTGATCTATCATATTTTTCTCCATATGCAATCGCTTCCAATTTATCATTTATCTTTACCTTGAAATCTCCAAAGACAAGTTTTTCAACATCATGCAAATAAATGAGTTCTGAAAGCCAATCAACTAGAAGCATTTCATCGTCTCCTTCGCGATTTATTTCTATTTTTTTCTCTATTTTTCCCTCAATTTTCTCTCCATTTGTTATTATTGAAAACATTCCCTTTGCGGTATTTTCAAATGCTTCTTCAAGAGTTTTTCCATATGCCTCTATTCCAATGTCTGCGGTATGATCAATTATTTTATACACATTAATAAGATAGAAGTATTATAAAAATCTTGGGGGAAGGTAAAAAAGATTTAAAAGGAGTGTGGAGGCTTTAATCTTAACCCTTCCCCTCATATCTAATATAGCATTTGTTTTTTAAATTTTTCGGATTTTTTGTGCGATAAATAATTACTGAAAGAAAATATCGTTAAAAGATTGAATTGCAGACGAAATTGACACAGAAAGATTGTTTTTATGATAAGATATAGCATAATTAAAACAGCCTGTTTGCTATGCGAAACAATAAAAATTGCCATCTATTGCCCTAACAGATGAAGTGATAATATTTGATACTGAGAATATATTGAATTCAGCATAAGATTCTTTCAGGAGGTATAAGAAATTATGTGGAAAGAATAATTGAAACAATAAAAGATAGAACAAGAGTTTTTGATAACTATTTTCCAAGTAAGAGATGAAAAATAAAACATTCAATACTTCAGTTTTTCCTTTATGTTTTCTAATGGATAAGGAGTCATGAAAGTTTATCCAGCAATTCCCTTTTTATGAAATAGAGTGGCATCGCATCTTGCAATGCTAAAGTTGGGAGATTTTCCTACCAAAATTTTATATTTAATTTAAATTTTCCTATTGAATGTTTGTATCTGCTGGGGATTTAGAAAAATATGCCTATTGCCCTCTTTCCTGGTGGCTGAGCAGGGAGCATAAGACAACCTCTGCTGAAGGAGTAAGAAGAGATAAAGAAATAAAGAACGAGATTTTGGAGATAAAGGAAAAAGAGGAAAAAATAAAGTTATATAATCTTATTACAACATTTTTTTCAGTATCCGCTTCAATAGTTGCAATTCTTGGGATAATATTTTTATATTCAAAACTTGAAATGGTATGGCTGTATCTTTTCCTGATAATTTCCTTGCTATGGCTTTTTAACTCTTCCTTATTTTTTTATAAATCCCTCAAAACAATAGATGCAATAAGGCCTTATTATGAAAAAATAGTTCTAATATCTTCAATAATAGCAATAATTGTTGCATTATTTGCCATATTTTTTTTCTTCCCAAAAAATGAAAATTTTAGCAGATTTTTAGAAATATTAGCTCTTTTCTGGATAATTTCTGCGAATATATTCTTTTATAGAACATTAGCTTTTTCTGAAAAAATTATTGAAAAGAAAATAAAGTATATGCCATTAAAGGGAGAAATTGTATATGTTGGGAAAGATAAGCCATCTGAGGAATTAATTTCAAAAAATTATGGAATAAGGGGAACACCTGACTACATAATAAAAATAGATGATGATTATATACCTATTGAAGAAAAATCCTGCATATTAAATTACCCTCTTCTCCATCATGTAATACAATTGATGGCATACTGCATTATTGTTGAAGAAAATTATGGAAAAACTCCTTATGGCATTCTTCGCTACACTGGAAAGGAATTTAAAATACCCTATGAAGAAAGATGGAAAAATAGAGTAATCGATTATGTAAATGCAATGAAAAGAGACATTGAAAGGAATGAAGCTCACAGAAACCATAACAAAAAAATAAAATGCTCAAACTGCTTGCGAAGAGAGTGGTGCCCAGAAAAACTCGATTAACCAAAAACTCGATTAAAAATATATACAAAATCCAATTTATAAATGGGCGTGTGGCCTAGCTAGGATAGGGCGGCAGCCTCCTAAGCTGCAAGCCGCGGGTTCAAAAGCGCAAGCTGAAAATCCCGCCACGCCCGCTCCAGTTCTATTTAAATGGCAAAAATTAAATTCTTTATTGTTTTTCAATTGCATGAAATGGATAGCTTTGCTGGTCGCTTTAACAACACTTATAACATTTTTTTCACATGATTTTAGCGCGAGCCATTATCTTCCAGAAAGATTTAGCTGGAGGGATATAAATGGTGTGGATTTTACGACTCCAGTGAAAAATCAAGAGCCATGCCCGAGTTGCGAGGCATATGCAATTGTTGCATCTCTTGAAACAATGGTGCAGTATAAAGTTGGTTACCCTTTTGGGTGTGATTTATCTGAGGCACATCTATTTTTCTGTAGCGGAGGAACTTGTGAATGGGGTGTAAATGTTACCAATGCAGCGAACTATGTAGTTAATTATGGAGTGCCAGATGAAGGTTGTTTTCCAGACCCTCATAGAAAAAAGGACTCAACCTGCGATCCTCTTCCAGGATGGGAAAATAGAACAGTTAAGATAGAGGGATGGGGATGGGTAAATAATGATATGGAAAGTATAAAAAAAGCACTTATAGAGCATGGTCCATTAGTTGTATGCATATATGTATGGGAAGATTTCATGCATTATAAAGGAGGGATATATAAACATAGATGGGGTAGATTAAGAGGAGGGCATCTTATAACATTGGTTGGATATGATGACAGTGAGCGTTACTGGCTATGCAAAAATAGCTGGGGTAATAAATGGGGAGAGGAAGGATGGGTAAAAATATCCTATGATGCAAATTTGTTTATCAAAAATTGTTATGGAGGCAGTGGAATACTATATTTAGAGGAGGTTTATGGAAATTTTATGCCTGATGTACCAAAAATTTATATTGAAAAGCCAAGAAGATATCATACCTATATATTTGGAAGTGAAATTCCGTCAATTTTCTGGAGGATATTTATTCAGGTTGGTATCCCAAGGATCATTGGGTTTGCAAATGTAGAGACAAATGTAACAAATGCGGAAAAAGTAGAATTTTACGTTGACGGGGTTTTGAAAGAAGTTGACAATGATCCACCCTTTTCTTTCAAATTGGATGAAAAAATCGGATCGCATACAGTAGAAGCTTTTGCATATAAGGGTGAAAATGTATCAAAAAGTGTAATAGATGTTTTTGTGATTTAGATGAAATTCTCCGCTATTTTCATTTTGCTTCTTATTTGCAATATTACTTTTTTAGCAAATGGTAATATACTGATAAAAGAAGTTTATTATTATGCACGCCCGAACAGGAATAATGAATATATATGCATAATAAACACAGGAGAAGATACATCTCTTGAAGGATGGTATATAACTATTGATCCGTCAAAAGATTTTAGTGAGCAGAGAAAAATATTACTTCCAGATATAGTTATAGGAAAAGGAGAGAAAATTTATCTTACTCAGAATGGAACATCTTTTAAAATGGAAACCTGCTTTGAGGCAAATTTTGAATGGAATGATTGTTCTTACTTGCCCGATTTAAAAAAATCGGGAAACTTTGTTCTTTCAAATAGTGGAGGGGTGATATGTTTAAAGGATAAATTAAATAATACGGTTGATGTAGTTGTTTATGGAAATGCATATTTTGATGAAGGATGGGAAGGGAAAAGCATAGATGAGGTAAAAGAAGGGGTTGTATTACGGAGAAAAGATAATATTGATACAAATACAAGTTTGGATTGGGAATATAATAGGACTTACATAATCGGGCAATCTGATTTTCCCCCATTTGTAGGATCTGCAAATAAAGCAATAATTTTTTGTTCTCCAGATTGCTCCTACAGTGTGATTGAAAAAGAAATAAGAAATGCAAGTGAAATGAAGATTAACTTATATCTGTTTACAAATCCATTTATTGCAGATTTAATTGAAAAATCTGGAGCAAGTATAAAGCTACTTTTAGACGGCAATACGGTAGGAGGAATACCGATGGAGGAGAGATATATTGCATATAATTTAAACAATAGCGGGCTTGTAAGATATATGAGAGGAAATGAAAAAGAGGGAATATATAAAAGGTATAAATATAACCATGCAAAATATGCAATAATAGATGATTCTAAGGTTATAATAACATCCGCGAACTGGGGCAAGAGTGGCATACCCATCAACTCCTCTTATGGCAATAGAGAATGGGGAATAATAATTTATGATGAAAAAATTGCAAGCTTTCTTTCAATTGTTTTTGAATATGACTGGAACCCTTCAATGCAGGACAGCATAGAATTTGATGAAAATAGCTTTACCCATGGTAAGCCTCCCAATGATTATTCAATAAGCTATTTTATACCAAAAGGAGATTATATTCCAAAATTCAATCCTTTGGTTATTAATTCTTCTTTTAACTATACAGTTATTCTCTGTCCAGATAATGCGGAAGAAGAGATAATTAAGTTGATAGATTCAGCAAAAAATAGAATTTTTGTTGAGCAGAATTATATATATAAAGATTGGGGAAATGATTTAAATCCTTTATTGAAGAAATTTATTGAAAAAAATGAAAGTGGTGTTGAAGTAAGGATAATACTTGATCATTATTACTACGAAGAAACAAAAATAAAAAATGAGGAAACAAAAAATTTTTTAAAAAATATTGAAGTAAAACTCTCTGATTTTTTGCCAATTCATAATAAGGGCATGATTGTTGATGATAAAGTGCTAATTTCTTCTATAAATTGGGGTGAAAATTCTTTTAGGAGTAATAGAGAAGTTGGGATAATAATTGAGAGCGAGGAAATTGCCAAATATTTTGAGGAAATTTTCTGGTATGACTGGAACTTTAAGATAGAGGAAAAGGAAGAAAAGGATTACAAATTAATAATAATTCCTTCCCTATTCATTGGGACATTTATTTTGTTATACCTTTATTGGAGGAGATAATGGCAGTTGAAATCCTCTTTTTATTGATAATTATCATTCCATTGATTTATGGTTTTATAAAAAGAATTCCAATATCACTTATTTTAATTCTATTAAATATCATAATTTTCATAATTACGATATTTTACAGACAATTGGTTGAAGAATTTGCCTTCACTCCCTATTACCTCAGAGATTTTTCAAGAATCTATACAATTTTTACCTCACTTTTTATTCATGGCGATTTTTACCATTTGATATCAAATATGATTGGCTTATTCTTTATAGGCTATCCTTTTGAAAATGAAATAGGGCAGAAAAAATTCTTTTTAGTTTATTTTTTATGCGGATTTTTTTCATCAATTGCTTTCTCTGTTTTTAGCTTTGGAAATCACTATTTAATAGGGGCATCTGGTGCCATATTTGGCCTGCTGGGGGCTTTTGCCGCCCTTTATCCGATGAAAAGAATTGTTGTGCCGATGCCATTTATTTTTGTTGGGATGCCCGTTCTGCTTTTCGCTATTATTTATGCATCAATAGAAACGCTCTATACATTTGCTGGGATTACAGATGGAATTGCCCACTCCGCTCATATAGGAGGATTTGTTGCCGGGGTTTTGTTCGCTCCATTTTTAAGGAAAAAATTTGTTTTTGAAAGAAGTTTTAATATAGATAAGCTTGAAGGATTGCTTCAAAATGAGAGGCAGAGAAAAATTTTTGAGAGAGCAAAAGAAGCAAAAGAAAAGGAAATCAGGGAAGCATGGATAAAATATCTCTTAAAGGAAATAAGATGTCCTGAATGCGGTGGAGAAATTGAAATAAATGGAGGTATAAAGTGTAAGAAATGCGGTTACAGAAAATAAAAAACAGCATATCCAATGATTGCTCCTGAATTCAGAAACGGCAGGCCGGGCTGGGGGGCGCGAGAAACCAAAAGAAGGAGCAAGATTAGGCCAGCAACTGCACCGCATAGGGTAAAAATAAGGGCAATGAGGCCATGATTGATATATGAGGCGGTTATTAGCATTCCGGGAATTACAATATCTCCCAACCCCATATACATTGCATCTCTTTTTCCGTGTTTTCTTCTTAATCTTTTTGGGAATATCAAAAGCAAAGGCAAATTTGTTGATAAGGCACTTTTTGCAAGCTTAATCATATGCTTTGTTTTATAAACAGATATGAAATCATATATGGCTAGAGCTATGAGGATAATTATTACATAAGCTATTGGAAGTGATGAAAATATTGCTATTATGCCGGATGCAAGGAAAATGCCGAATATATTGACGAGATACCATTTTGGATATTTTATTATCAGAATAATCATAATGAGCGAAAAAATGATTGCTAAAAGATAGGAATAATTTCTGTTTATAAAATGAAAGAAAGCATCGAATATAGATATGGAAGCGATGAAAAAGAAAAGAAAGAAAATATATTTTACAATTTTCTCCCTGTATTTTGAAATCAAAAGGATTATGGAAGTAAATATAAGGATGGAAGAAAGCATTATAAAAATATTTGATGGATTCTCAGGATTCTCTACTTTATAACCTTCTTCATGAAATGAATTTGCTACAAGGCATGCAAGGAGTTGAGATACTATGAAGGCAAAAACAATGACTACATATGGAAAATATCTCTTCATCTTACTTCATTCTAAAATCCATTAACTTAAAAATTGCTTCTAATATCCTTGAAAATATTGTTTTATTACATGGTATTGCAATGCTCGCTTGCTCGCTCCATTCACTTATTCCTCCATATTCATCTTTTGCTAAAACTCTTACATTATAAACCCCTCTTTTCCCCCATGAATGAGTTGCATTTATGCTTTCATTCGCTTTAAATGGCCCCATCCAATCGCTTATATTTCCATCTCCCCAATCCCATTTATAGTATATTTCATCTCCTTCCGCATCAATTGCATATGTTGAGAAGGAATATTCATGGCCAACTCTTCCTTTTGGTGAGCCAGCTGGTTTTGCGGGCTTTTCAGGCGGGCTATTTATATGGAAAATAAGGGAAGGGTCTCCGAAAAGATTAAGCTGATAATAGCACCATCTCATCATCGACCTTTTTATCAGGTATAGATTATCTTCTTTTGAATCTTGATTGGCTTTCCCTATGCTGAATATCTTTTCTCCGAAAATTGCGTCAACAAACTCGCGATGGTATCTCTGCGAATCTCCATCTGTCCGATATGACCAGAAAAATCCATATCTTGCATTCATTATGCATGCAAATGCCCCATTTTTACTTTTTGTGAAATATTCCGCCATGCAGTCACTGTAATCAAATGCTCCCGCATAGCAACCCTGAGAGTAAATGAAACAATATTTTTCATTTTCTAGCCCCTCAACATCTTGAGGCATGAGGCGCATATTGTATTCAACACTTGAATGACCCAGATGATGTATCATATGTGGTCCCTTATTTATAACATTTATTATATCTTCTCTATTCCAATAATAATCTTCGCTATCATACAATTTTGTGATGTTATAATTGGATGGAAATCCATGGGTTGAGTAACCATCATCTTTACACTCTCCTATTAGTTGATCCAAATAATTTCCTCCATAACTTGCTATTCCATAATCTCCAAGATACTCGCCAGCGAGGCATATTTCATTTAAGTATGGATCACTAATTCCTGCTTTATCATATTCTATTGTTTTTTTAACAAAATTTTTTGCTTCCTGCAAGCTATCTACACATGCTCTTCCAACATATACCTCAGCAATTAAATCAACATCCTTTCCATTTTCTCCATCTGTGGGCTCACCCCATTTATCATCATTATCATAATTGAATGTTCCATCAAGGCAGGCATAATATAAATCAGATGGCATAAAAGTTTCATATGGGTCAACCTCTTCATCCAGCCCATAAACCCATAACATCTTCGCTGGAATAATATCTATATCTCCCCCTAGTAAAACATAATCAATCCCATAGTTAAGATAAACTTCTCTTATGTAATCTCTCAATCTATCCGAATCATTGCCAATATTTTCTATCTCTTCAACAATTGTTTTTATTCCCCTGCTTTCCTTATAATCTTTAAGTTCATTAAAAATGCCTTTGAGTTTTTTGTTTGTAATGATTAAAAGCTCATAGGATTGATCTAAATTTTTTAATTTATATGTATTGGCTATTTCAGGATTATCAACTTTCTTTATAACTTCTTTCCTATCTTTTCCAATTCCCCTGAAAAGAGGGCTGACTTTTCCTTTAGAAAGCTCAATTTCAATTTCTATCTCCTTATAATAGAAAATTTCTCCAGAAGAAGGAACATATTGCACTGGATGAAGGGCAAGCACAAGAATGTTATATCCTCTGAAAGAATATATTCCTATCTCAGTGAAAATTTTTCCTGGATATACTGAAAAATTGAAATTTTTTGATGGCAAACCCGCGGGCAATGAAGAAAATGGAATTGGCTTTTCAATCGGCATCAAATTATAACCTTTTCCAAGAGAAATTTTTTCTCCCACATTTGCCCTTATTTTTTTAACGCTTTTGCCCTGAGGAAGGAGAATATAGGAAGGATAAGAGGGCAAACCCGGCTCCCCTGCATTTCCATAAATTGATGATTTTTCTAAATAAACCTCATCATATGAATTTAATTTTTTTATCAAAGGCTCTTTAAAAGAATATTTTACAGAAATTTCATCTTTTGCTGAAATCATAGTTGGCATGAAAAGCAGAAGGGCTATTATTATTGCTTTTTTCTTCATTATGTTGTAAATAATATCTCAAATTTAAATATAACTAATTCATTTATTTTCATGATTGAAAGACCCCGTGGCACGAGAGATTTTAACCCTGAAGAAATGAAAAAAAGAAGGCTGATTGAGAGAAAGCTCAGGGATATATTCGAAAGATATGGATATGAAGAGGTAATGACCCCAACAATAGAGCACCTCGAACTTTTCACTTTAAAGTCAGGGGAAGGAATAATAGAGGAAACTTATGCTTTCGAGGACAAGGCGGGCAGGAGGCTTGCGTTGCGCCCCGAGCTGACCGCGCCGGTTATGAGAATGTATGTGGAAAAATACCAGATGGAAATGAAGCCGATCAAGTTTCATTATTTTGGAAATTGCTTTAGATATGATAGGCCACAGCATGGTAGGTATAGAGAATTCTGGCAGTTTGGTTGCGAGCTAATAGGAAGTGACACACCTGAGGCAATTGCGGAGCTTATATCCCTTGCATATAATTCTTTAAGGGAAGTGGGCCTGAGGAAAATTTTATTGAGGATAGGGAATCTTGATATTTTGAGAAGATTTCTAGATGGGATAGGAGGGAATTTTCCAGATGTAATGAGGCTTATAGATAAAAGAGATTTTGAGGCGTTGAAGGGAAAAATAAAGGATTTTGATAAATTCATGGATTTTATAGAAACAAAAGATTTGAATGAATTGAAGTTTGATGAAGCAAAAAGAATGAAGGAAATATTTGAATGCTTGGATATATATGGCATTCCTTATACTTTAGATTTGTCAATAGCAAGAGGGCTGGAATACTATATAGGGATTGTTTTTGAAATTGACGCCCCAGCACTCGGCGCAGAAAAGCAGATATGTGGAGGAGGAGAATATAATTTAGTTCCAATTCTTGGTGGTAAGAAGATTTCAACAAGTGGTTTTGCTATTGGTTTTGATAGAGTTTTGATCGCTCTTGAAAGAGAAGGTTTTAAATTTGAGGAAAATGAGAAAAAATTTTATGTAACATATATAGGAAATATGCTTAAAGAAGCTTTAAAGCTTGCAAATAAATTAAGGAAGGAAGGATTTAAGGTAGAGGCGGAAATAATGAGAAGAAATATTTCAAAATCTATGGAATTTGCGGATAAAAAGGGAATAAAAAAGGTAATTATTGTTGCTCCAGATGAATGGAAAAAAGGGGCGGTTTTGATTAAAAACCTTGAAAAAAGTGAGCAGGAAGAAGTAAGAATTGATGAAATTGAAAATTATCTTATTTCCTCTTAACTATAAGGCGCCAATAATCTTTTCCAACAATAACAAGCTTTTCTCCTTTTTTAATATCTTCCTGCGCGATCGCATTCCATAGCTCTCCTCTGAACAAAATACTTCCTGTTTTACCCGCTTTTATATCTTCATATGCCTCACATTCCTCTCCTATAAGTGTTCCTATTTCAGGCTTTTTCTTCCATATTTTTAATATTTTGTAAAGAATAAATAATAGAAAAGAGAAAATAAAGATAATTATTGCCAATGATATTGCAATTGAAGCGGTGGAATAAAAACCTGTGAGAATTATTAAAATTATAGCGAGCAAAATTAATACCGCAATTTTATTCATCCTAATCTTTCTTTATCCCTTTTGCAATCCCAACCATTTTCCCAATTTCCGTTGCGCCAGTTACAACTATTAAATTTTTTTCCCTTGCAATTTCAGATAAAGTTTGCAGTTCTCTTAACCTCATTGCGGAAGGAGATTTATCATATAATTTTGCAGCCTGAGCCATCTTTTCTGAAGCAAGATATTCTCCTTCAGCCATTATTATCCTGCTTCTCTTCTCTCTTTCTGCTTCTGCTTGCTTTGCGAGGGCGCGCTGCATTCCTTCAGACAGGACGACATCTTTTATTGTTACCGCGGTGACTTTTATTCCCCATGGGTCTGTTGCCTGGTCTATTGTTTCCTGTAGCCTTTTGTTAAGTTCGTCTCTCTTTGAAAGCAATTCGTCGAGCTCTACCTGGCCAATAACATCCCTTAAAGTTGTTTGAGCAAGCAAGCCGGTAGCGAGCATATAATTCTGAACCTGAGTAACCGCCTTATTTGCATCAAAAACTCTGAAATAAACGACCGCATCAACATCAACAGAAACATTATCTCTTGTAATTATTCTCTGCTTTGGCACATCCGCAACCCTAACCCTCAAATCTATTTTAACGGGCCTATCGATTATTGGAATAATAAAAACAAGCCCCGGCCCCTTCATTCCCAGCAGGCGCCCGAGCCTGAAGACAACAATTCTTTCATATTCAGATAAAACTCTTATGGAAGATGCGATAATTGAGATTATTATAACCAAAAGCAGAAACAGCAGAAATATTTCCATTGATCCCATAGCTGAATAATACAAATTGGAATATAATATTATTGGATTTCCACTTCATTTATAATTCACTTCTTTTAATTCTGCTTCAATATTTATACCCTCAAAATTAACATTTCCCTTTACAAGGTTCGCTATCTCTGGAGAATAATAAATTTTTACTATATCATAAATCGAGATTTTATAAGCGCTGAATATCCCTGCTTCTGTTTGCACAGTTTCTTTTCCAGAACAATCTATTTCCATCGAGCCAAGTGAAATGGTATATTTAATAGGATAGTTTATTATTCCGAATAATGCAGATGCATATGCATCTATATTAAGATTTGTAACATTTAAAATCCATTTTTTCTGCTCGATTGGGAAGTCAAATATAGAATAAGGGCTACTAAAATCTATTTTTATCTCTCCTTTAAATGGCAATGGCATAGGAAATGGAAAATCTCCTATCTTCGTCAGCGCAACACCTCTTAACATAAAATAAATTTTTTCAATTGAGAAATCCTTCTCCAAATATATCTTTCCATTTATTCTATTAAACAAAAATCTTCCACTTATTTGTAACTTGGGCTGAGAAGAATAAGAGAAATTTCCATATATCTTACCATCAATTTTTACCATATAATCTTCGCTATCATCAATAACTTCCGCTTTTAAGTCATCGATTCTCCCATAAAATTTCAAAGATGAAGTCTCAACTTCAATTTTTTTAACATTAAAAGTCCAACTATCTCCCTTTTTCCAAACATCAATCAATGCAGATGTTTTATCTATGCCTTCTTTTTCATCCGCCATAACTCTCAAAATTATATCATATATCCCTCTCTCGCTATATGTGTGCCTTGCAATTTTTTCTTTACTTGTTGAGCCATCTCCAAAATTCCAGTTCCATGAATTTATTTCATCACTGTCATCTCTGCTTTTGCTTCCATCAAAGACAATTTCTTCCCCTACCTTCGCTACATACGGCCCGCCCGCATCTGCAACAGGAGGCCAGTCATATGCATTTTTATCATATTCAACCCATACAATGGAGAAATTATCGATGAGAAGGCTTCCATATTCTATATTAAAGAAACCCTTATACCCCCAGTAGCTTCCCCAGCTGTTTTTACATATCCAGTATCCTCCTCTGGGTATGTTTGTATCGTCTTTCCAACCAACTATTGTAACGCAATGATTAATACTCCTTGCTGGACGATATGGGAAATAATCAGTTGAGTTATGATTTTTTAAGCCCCATTCCATGAATTCATCTGTTGCCATCATATAAGTAACTACAGGTCCCTTATCCATTATTTGGGATTTTATTCTTTGTCTATCTTGAGAAGAGCCATCTGGTATCCAATACCCATAATCTGAAATTGGGACAAGATAATTTTCCCAATCAATACATTTTGATTGACACGGAAATGTATCGCTTGCCATGTATGGCATGCAATCTTCTGTTATTATCCCATTGCGATAATTGCCATCTTTTTCAGTAGATCTTATATAATGAAATGCCCAATATGGATCTCCTCCATAGCAACTCCCCGCTTTTGAAAGACAGGAAAGGATATACTGCTCTGATAAATCCGGCTTGATTTCAGCGATTCCTTCTCTTATATTTATTATTGCTTCTAATCCTCCAACCGCTGCAAAGGCCCAGCAACTCCCACAATTTCCTTGATAGCGGGCGGGTGTTGTCCAATCTTTTCCTTCATAGTCAAGCCAGCTAAAATATGACGGAGTATCTTTTATAGAAGGTTTTGGAGAAGCTAAGGAAGGATATGGAGGATTAAGATTCTGCATTACCGGAAATTTAAAAGATAAATTGCTTGCAACAGGATTGGAATTGCAATTGCAATTCTCTTCTCTAAAGGTTATTGAAAATATTAAAGAGAGAGCTATCGCAAACAAAAAGAAAAAATTTCTTCTCCTATCAAACATCCTCATAACTCAATAACAATTTAATTTATAAAAGTTTTTGCTCTATTCTTTAAAACCAAGAATTTAAATAACTAAATTAGATAGCAATTTATGGCAATAAAATTTGAAGATTTGCCACCTCAGGTGCAAAATCAATTAAGGCAACTTCAGCAACTTCAACAGCAAATCGAGCTTTTGATACAGCAAAAACTGCAAGTTGAGATAAGATTGAGAGATACTGAAGATGCTCTTGAAGAGCTAAATAAGCTGGAGGAAAATGCGGATGTATATAAGGGAGTGGGAAATCTAATAATAAAATCTGAAAAAAGCAAGCTGATTAAGGAATTGCAGGAAGAAAAAGAGAGCCTGGAAATAAGAAAAAAGACAATGGAAGCACAGGAAAACAGGCTGAGGGAAAGGATAAATGACCTCCAATCAAAAATTCAGGAGGCCCTCAAAACTACTCAATAACAATCGCAGAATAACCAACACAATATGTGCCCGGCTCCACATCATATGATGTCGCATATTTTAACAACCTCGCATTTTTCGCCCCTCTCCTTTTCACCGCCTCGAGCATCGCCGCCACCGCCCCATACCCGCACATGGTTATGTCATTTTCCTCAACTTTCTCAACTAGTCTTTTCGCATCTATCCTGAGAATTTCGTCTATTGCTATCTTATCTATTTTTCTCACTTCATCTATATCCTCTTTGCTTGGAAATTTTGAGAAACTTACATGAGAGAAATCCGAGCTTGCAATTATTAAAGCATCTTCCTCGCTTATTATTTCCCCAACTTCTCTTGAGGTTTCATAATTCTGCATTCCAAAGCATATTGGAATGAATTTGAATTCTCCAAGAAATTGAAGAAATGGAATTTGGACTTCTATAGAATGCTCGTATTTATGGGCAATCTCATCTTCAGATATTATTCCCTTTGCCAAATTTTTGGCATTTTCATGAATAAAAACTTTTCCTAAAGGTGTGAGCCATGCTCCCTTTGTTGCTATTGCAACAGGTGAGCCATATCCATAATGATTTGGACCCATTATTATAAATTTATCTGGAAAACCATCTTTTGCAATTGCATTATAGACATAAGCAGCAACATATCCAGAGTAAATATAGCCCGCATGGGGAACAACCACACCCTTTATTTTTCCTCTACCCCTTTTAGCTTGAGGAATTTCCCCAGGTCCTTTTAAAAAACAATTCTTTATTTCATTGATGAGCAAATCCTTATCTTTTTCATAGAATGAGCCCGCAACAGATGGTTTTCTTTCCATAAAAATAATTGAAAACCATTAAAAAAACTTTACCATAATAAATGTTCATTTCCTATATTCACTCTCTTTAAATGCTTTTTCGCAGAAGCATAGCATTCCATAGCAAGCTTTTTTGTTGTAAATGGCATATCGAGCATTTTGAAATCCGGGTGAAAAGCTAAAAGAGAATAGGGAATATTTTCATCAAGGGAAGAGATAAATTTTGCAATTTTTTCAACCTCCTCACTATCTATATAGCCGGGGATAAGGAGGGTTGTAGCGTTAAGAAAATTTTCTTTGTCAAATTCGTTTGCTATCATTTCAAAATTCTCAATCACTCTTTTATTTGAAATACCAGTAAGGGCAATATTTAAATTTTCATCAAATGCTTTTAAATCAAATTTTACTGTTCCTCCTGTTACATATGAATATTCTGCCGCTTTTCTTACTAAATTTTTATTTCCTGTTCCATTCCACTCCCAGCATATTCTTGCTTTTGTTTCTTCAGCTATTCTTTTATTTACTTTTAAGAAGAATGGTAGCTGTGGCTCAGGGCTTCCTCCAAAATAACATATACAATTTGCATATCTTGCTTTTTCCAATAAAATTTCTTCATTTACTATTTCACTTGCATCAATGCATTTATGCTCCCAGTTCTGGCAGAAAATGCAGTTGAAAGAGCAACCAAAAGAGAAAACCGCTAAATTATATCCCTTTTCTTTATTTCCTTCGCAAAACCATCCTGCACAGCAATTTGTTGGAAGGGGGTCATAGTAAGTATGAGCCAATCCTTCTCCTACAATTTTCCCTTCTAAATTTCTCCTTACCCCGCAATATCCTTTGCTTCCTTTTCCAATCCTGCATTCATTTGCACATATTTTGCACAAAATACCTTCTTCATCTCTTGGTGGTAGAGGGGGCAAGCGAAACTCCTCTCTTATTTTTCTATGTGCATCCATTGCTATTTTAATTACCTCATCTGGTCTATTTTTTATGCATGATAGGCATATTTTTAAAACTGAAGATACTTCTTCGCTTATCTTATTGCATAAAATACATTTTTCTTTTCTTCCCCTCCTATCAATTAAATGAAGCATATTATGCTTATCTCATTATCATCGCTTTTTCCTTCAATATATCCTACCGCCCTTAGCTTATGATTTAAAAAAGCAAAAATTTTATAAGTAAATTCATAAGGTTTTTCATAAACTGTTCCATAAAATCTATTATCAAAATAAAAATCAACTCTCTGAACTTCTTTTGAAGAGATTATTTCCGCCCTAACTTTTATCTTTCCAATTAAAATAGTTAGATGACCATCAAGCTCAATTATTTTCCTTCCAGAAAAATAAATTCCTCCTATTTCTGGTTCAACAATCCTTGTCATTATATCTATGCTTTCATCAGCAATTTTTGCAAGTGTTGCACTCGCTAATTTACAAATTTTTGTCAAATAATTTATATTTATGTGCTCAATTGTATCTTCAGATGTATGATAATTTGGATTAAACTCATACTCTAGGAAAAATACTCCTTCATAACCGTAATTATAAAAAGATTTATGGTCACTACCCATATAGTCGTGTCTGCTTATTTCGAGGTCAATCTTGCTTTTGTAATCTAATGCTATTTGCTCCGCCATATCTACAATCCATTTTGATGCGGAATTTGAGGATATTCTAACTTTTCTATCCTCTTTAACTGCATATCCTACCCCATCAAGCTGTATGTCCCCTATTATTTTCTCCCCTCTTTTATATGAATTTCTTGCAAAATATTCACTACCATATAATCCCTGCTCCTCTCCAGAAAAGGCAACAAATTTTATAGTATGCAAAAAGGAATATTTTGATAAAATTTTTGCAGAAGTTAAAACAACCGCTACACCAGATGAATCATCATCCGCTCCAGGCGAGACTTCAACTGTATCATAATGAGCTGAAATTATTAAAATAAAATCTGTTTTCCCCTGCAAGGTTGCTATAACATTTTTCCCGCTAATTCCATTTTTCTCCCAATATTGATATTCCACCTTCAAACCCTCTTTTTCGAATTCATTAAATATAAAATCCGCCACCATATCGCATGTCTCGCTTCCTGTGGGGTGGGGGCCAAAACTGGCTAAAATATTTTCATAGAACAGAAGTGTTTCTTCGTTTATAGAATCTATTATTTCCGATATCTTTTCATCGATCTTTGCATCGCTGTCTGTTGGATAAAAATGAACGGGTAATAATATCAATGCTATTGCAATTGCAAATTTTTTCATGCTCCTTAAATTTTTTATTGTTTATAACTTTTTGGTGAATCATTAAAAATATTTTTATATTTTGAATTAATTAAATAAAAATGAAGAGGACTCATTTATTACTGTTGCTTGTATTTGCGGTAGCGATAATAATCAGAGCAATCCCTATAATTTTATATGGAGCATGGGGAAACGATTTTGGAATATATTTTTATCTTACAAAAAAATTTATTGAAACAAAAGAATTTTTCATGGAATATAATGGATGGGGCTCCTCCTATAATTTTTTCCCTACTTTATATATATCCGCCTCGATACTATGTTTTTTAGGAATGAATGAATTCTTCGCTCTTTCTATTGTTGGACCAATTTTTGGAGGGCTATGCATTCTTGTATTTTATTTCATAGCAAGAGAAATTGGTTTTAATAAAAGACTATCTCTTTTATCCTCTATAATACTCGCAGTTTTACCAGTTCATGCATATCAGACATCTCACTCCGCCCCCCTTACATTGGGACATTTTTTTATGCTTCTCTCTATATTACTTTATTTAAAAACAAAGAAAGATAATAGATGGTATGCTCCTTTATCTATTTCAACTCTTTTGCTAATTTTTTCCCATCATCTTACAACCTATTTTTATCTCATATCAATAATGTTTGCCATATTCTGGGAGAATTTTAAAAGCAATTACTGGAGCAAAAACATTTTGAAAGATGTTTCTTATGTAATTTTATCTCTTACATCAACTTTCCTGTACTGGGCTTTTTTTGCAAAACCAGTATATCTCTTTATGGAAGGAAAACATCTTAAACCGCTGGAAATAATAATTCTTTCATATTTCCTCTTTCTATCTTCATTTGTTTTAATAAAATTAAGGAGAAAATACATCAATTTTAAAAAATTTGGAGATATGAATGATTTTCTGATCTTTTCAATGGTTCCGTTGATAACAATCATATGTATAGCAATGGGACAATTTATCTTGCTGGGATATATTTCAATTAAATTTATAGCATTCTCTATACCCTTCTCAATTATAGGTAGTTTTGGAGCAATTGGATGGAGAAAAATTGAAAATAACTATATTAAGGGATGGCTTCTTGCGATTTTCTTTTCAATGATTTTTTCAGTATCTTTGGACATAAAATCCTTGTATATTGAAAGGCATATTGAATATTTGAGTGAGCCACTTGCAATATTTGTGGGATATGGTATAAGTTTTGTTGCAGAAAATATAAAAAATTATAAAATTTTAATAAAGAAAAGAGTAAATCTGTCCTATAACGGTTTTGCAATATTTATCTCAATTCTTCTTATAACGAATGTTGTGAGCATATATCCACTTGGAGAATATTCAACAAATATATGCGAAGGAATTCCAGAAAGTACAATTAATTTAATTGAATGGATGAACAAGAGTTTGCCAAGGGATGCTCTAATATTATCAGACCATAGAATATCAAATCTTGCATTTGCATACGGTTTTAATACAACATATGACAAAATCGGTAATAGCTGGTGCCCATCAAAAATATGGGTTGAGGAGTGGAAAAATTGCATGGATGAGCTATCTTTCGGAGAGGAGAAAATATCTTATATTATAATAGATGACATAATGGTAAAAAAAGGAGTTGTAATAGATGTGGATAAATCATTTACCCTAACAAATGCTTCATATGAAAAATTCCAGAAAATGCCCTTCAAACTAATATACAGAAATTGCACATACAAGATCCCGCTAGAAAAAATAAATTCAACAATTGACTATATGGATTATAAAAATGAAGAAATCATGAAAAATGTGCTCCATTGGGCAGAAATTTATGAAGTAGATTGGAATTATATCAAAAATGAGCTATCTTGAAAAAGCAAGAGAAATAATGGCAGAAGAGCCCGCCCTCCTGCGCCTGCATGACAAAATTATGGTGGCGGGGGACACACATGGCGATGTGGTGGTAGCGAGAGAAATTGTAAAGAGATTTTATGAAGAAAAATTTGATTTTCTTGTTTTTCTTGGTGACTATGTTGATAGACGCCCTCCTGATGTTAGTGCTTCTGAAAATATAGATTTTTTGCTGGGAGAGAAATGCAGAAATCCAGATAAAATTTTTTTGCTGAAAGGAAACCATGAAGCAAATTATGCAATTCCATGTTATCCAAATGATTTTGAAATTGAAATGGGAGAGAAATATGGGGAGTATGTAAAAGTTTTTAGAGAAATGCCGATTGCGGGACTGCTTAACAATGTTTTTGTATCACACGGGGGAATAATTAAAGGGAAAGAAATTGAAAGACTAAGTAAAAATGACTTCGATGATATAGAAGCTCTTACATGGAGCGACCCAGAGATTGCAAATATTTATAGAGGGGCGGGAATAACTTATGATGAAAATGATTTAAATGATTTTCTTGAAAAGATAAATGCAAGGGCATTTATAAGAGGACATGACTACAATTTGAACGGAACAATTGTATATAACAAATGTCTCACGATATTTTCGTCTCGGTTATATAAAAATGAGGGAAATAAAGGAATATTGATTGCAAAAATTTATGGAGATATTGAACACATTGAAGAAATAGAAATTGAAGATTTTTCCACTCAATGGAGAAAATATAAAGCAAGAAAAATATAAAAGATTTATATATAGCTATTTTATTTTCCCTTATGGCAAAAACATCTTTTGGAATTGAGGAAAATTTGGAAGGGGCTCTTTGCTATTTGCTCGGATAGATTACAGGAATAGTTTTTTACATAATAGAAAAAGATAGCAAATTTGTAAGATTTCACGCAAAGCAATCAATATTAACTTTCCTGCCTTTATGGATTCTCACCATAATTTTCGGTGGATTTTTTGGTTTAGGAATATGGTGGTATAGGGCATGGTATGTATTAGCGATGATTTCATGGATTATATGGATTCTAATTCTTATACTGTGGATAATCTTAATTATAAAAGCTTATCAAGGAGAAATGTTTAAACTTCCAATAGTTGGAGAGATTGCAGAAAAAGGTTTATAGAACTAATATCTCCTCTACCTTTTTTATAGCTTTTTCAATTATCTCGTCTGTATATGTTATTTTATCAAAGCTTTTTGCTGGTATTCCTATTAAATGCAATTCTTTTGGAGAAAAGCCGATTTCGTTTAAAATTTTTAATGCTTCCACAGGTGAGATATAGTGGGCATGCTCGCTCCTTGATTCCAATTTAAAAATTTCATCATTTTTTAGATGTATAATATCCTCCGCTCCATAAAATGCATCAACAACAATAACCTTTTTTTCATTTTCATATTTTCTAAAAATCTCAAAAATATCTGTTCCCAGAAAAATTAATCTAGCATTTATTCTTGAAATAGCCTTTTTATAGCATTCATGGCCAGCGGAATCATCTCCTCTATTGCTCCCGAGAAAAACAACCAGGTTCATTTTTTAATTGCATGGACACTGCATGAAATGCATGGATCATAGGCCCTTATAGCCATTTCAACTTTTTTTCCTATAAGCTCCACATCTCTATATCCATTTTCCCACATACCCCTCGCCATTTTTTCAGCATCTTTTTCCATGATCGGCAAAAACATTGCGGTTGGGGTTATAACATTCATGTATTTTACAATTTCATCCTCTATATCTATTTCATATATCAGCAATCCTCTCGGAGCTTCCGTAACCGCAAAACCATGACCGCTTTTCTCTCCTTTTGCTTTTTCCTCTTTCTTTATCTCAATTTTTTCCGCAATTTCAATGATTTTTTCTATAAAATAGAGCATTTCTATTGCTTGAGCAAAATTGTTAGCAAAACAATTATTTGCTTTAATAAAGCTAGAGTACTTATTAATCAAATCTTTTGCGGTTCCATCAATTAAATTTTTATTATTCACCAGCCTTGATAAAGCTCCCACCATAAAAGGTGAATTTTTATAGTAGCTACCTTTTGAAAATGAATAGCTGATAACCCTTTCTTCTATATTATTCTTGTATTCCTCTACTTTAAATTTATTTCCATCAGAAGCAATTATTTCATTTCCATAAACTCCATAGCCAGAATATGGGCTTATTGACAAATGATTTCTTTCCATGTTCATAAAAGATGGGTACTCATATTCAGATATAAAATCCACTACCTCAATAGATGTTTTTATTGCTTCTTTTCCATCCTGAATTATTTTTTTCATTTCTTCCTCCCTCGGTAATTTTCCAAATCCTCCAACAACAGGATTTTCTGCATGTATATCTCTTTTTCCAACAATCTCCTGAACCATTGCTCCAAAATTTTTAAGCATAAGCCCTTTTTTCATCAGCTCTGGATAGCTTTTAGCCATTGAAAAAGCATCTGGAAAGCCAAGATAATCTGGAAAAACAAAAAGGAATAAATGAAGTGCATGGCTCTCAACAACATTTCCAAAATATAGCATATTTCTCATTTCTTTTATATTTTCGCTTACTTCAATTGAAAGGGCATTTTCTATTGCCTCTATTGGAGTTAGTTTATGAGGTATGGAACAAAAGCTACATATTCTTGAACAAATTGATGGCACATCTTCATATTTTCTATTTCTTGCAACTATCTCAAAAAATCTGGGCCCTTCTGTAACATTTATCCTCGCTTTTATTTCATCTCCTATCTCTACAACAACGCCCGCCTTGCCCTCTATTCTTGCGAGATGATCATTTCTTATTTCTCTTTCTATCTTCATCTGAACACCTTTTCAACTATTTCATCAATTTTCCCGCTTTGCTTTCCGAATATTTCCATTCTCTTTTTTATCGCTTCCTTATCGATTTTTTTATCTTTGAAAGTGAGAGCCAGGGAATCAAACCATGCAACATTATGTGGCAAAGGACCTCTGCATCCAATGCAGGCAACATTGTGGGCCAAGCATCTTGCATTGCACCCCGCAACAGTCAAGGAGCCAAGGCAGGACTCGTTTTTTTCTATAAGAACACATGGATAGCCATTTCTTCTGCATTCCGCACACACAGGATAATCCTTTTCTTCAGGATAACTTCCTATGCCAAAGGTTGCAAGATAATATACTAATTCATTTTCTTCAGGTGGACAACCTGGCAAATTATAATCAACCTTTATATATTTTTTCAGTGGCTCTCCAATCCTTGCCTTATAATATATTGAATTCTCTCCATAAACTTCTTTAAAAATTTTTTTATAATCTTCTCCAAATAAAGAACCTTGCACTCCTCCATGGATTGCACATGAGCCCATTGCGACAACAACTTTTGATTTTTCCCTTATCATTTTAACTTCCTCCTCATCTTTTTCAGTTGTAACGCTTCCTTCAACAAATGCTATATCGCATGGCTCAATTTCTCCCTTGCTCGACATCATCTTCCAGCAAACTATGTCAAAATTCTTTGAAACCTCTAAAATATCTTTTATGCTTGCCATTCTCAGCTGGCAACCATAGCAGGAAGTTAGCCCGTATATTCCTATTTTTAATTTCATTTTATCCCTCATATAAGTCCTGGTATTGAAATTATATCATAATACCCAAATACCGGCCCATCTATACATATGTACTTTAGGAACGTAGAAGAGCCAGCGATGCAATGCCCGCATTTTCCAACACCACATTTCATCCTTCTTTCAAGGGTGACATAGATGTTGCGAGGATTGTAGCCATTTTCTATCAGTTTTTCAAATATTTCATGATAAACCTGAGGTGGCCCGCACACGCACACATAAGAATTTTTCGGATTTGTATTTGCATGCCTTATGTGCTCCTGCGCCCTCCCAACCCATCCAGGCCAATCAGGGTCGCGTGTCACGGTTTGAATTATTCTTATGTTTTCTGCCTCTGCCATGTCCCTCATTGCCTCAAGCTCCTTTCTGAAAAGGAGTTTATTTCCTGTCCTTGCGCTATTTATAACTGTAATGTTTCCGAATTTCCATCTATTGTCGACCGCATACATGAAAACAGAGCGAAGGGGAGCCATTCCAATTCCACATCCTATAAGCAATAAATCTTTTTCCTCGAATTTTTGAACAGGGAAGCCATTGCCATAAGGTCCTCTTACTCCTACAATATCTCCTGGCTTCATCTCATGTATCTTGGTAGTAACTCTTCCAGCGGTTTTTATGCATAGCTCAAAAAAACCCTTTCTCATTGGTGAAGAGCATATTGAAATTGGCACTTCTCCAATACCTGGAACTGTTAATTGAACAAATTGCCCTGGAAGAAATCCCCATTTTTCCGCGGTTGCAGAATCTTCGAAGCGAAAAAGGAATAGTTTTTCTTCGTCCGTCAAATCATATGTTCTTAGCACCCTGCATTTGTAAATAGAGTAAACATTATCCATGTATCACCTCATAGTTGCTTCTTATTTTATCAAGGTTTTTCTGGAAGTCAATATTTGCTGGACAGAAATATGTGCAGTTACCGCATCCAACACAGTAAGAGGTGCCGAGAGGATAAAAATAGGAATTCTTACAAACATATCTATTTAAAAATCTATCTTTCTTTGTTTCCCTGAAATTGTGCCCGCCCGCAACAAGCCCATGGCTTCTGAACTGGCAAGAATCCCAAAATCTTATTCTTTCACCACTTTTTAAGTCTATTCTGGGTATATCCTGCACATCATAGCATCTACATGTTGGACAAGTCATTGTGCAGTTTCCACATCCTAAGCATTTGTTGCTTTCTTCATCCCAGAGTTTATCATTTGATGTTAATTCAAGTATATAGCGTATATTATCAAAACTTCCTTGATATTTAAAAGATTTTTGCCTCCTTTCTTCAAACTCTCTAAAAGCATCTATATCTTTCTGCTCAACATTCTTAAATAAGCTCAAGTTTTCATCAACAATTTCATGCCCCTTTTGGCTACCAACTCTTATTAAATAACCATCTGGCAACTCATGGAAGAATAAATCAAATCCTATATCAACAAAATCTGTTCTTCTCAAATTGCAAAAGCAATATTCATCTGGCAAACAGCTCAACCCTATTATTATTCCCGCCTTCCTCCTCCTTGCATAGTATATATCAGGGTAAATATTTAGGTATACTCCATCAAGGATTCTCAGTCCCACGATTTCGCAAGCATGCGCACCAAATATAACAAAAGGCTCAATTTTTTCCAGATTTTCTCTATATTCACTTTTTTCAATATCTATTTCAAACATTTTTTCAGTTGTAGGAAGGAAATATTTTTTAAGGGGTAAAAGAGTGCGCTGATAATCAAATGCAATTTCTTTAACATCCTCTATTTCCTTCCTTACATAAAATTTATCAGATATCTTAACTGGAGCATAAAGCTTTCCGTATTTCTTCAATTTTTCAAGAAATTCATATGTTTTATCTTTCTCTATCTTTAGATATCTCATTTCAAGTAGGGATAAAAATTGCATATATTAATTTTTCTCATAACTGAGGAGATCTTGCGATTTTTTGGTTAGAATGTATAGTTGAGGGCTGATCATCAAAATTCAAGGAAAAATTTATTAACTCCTATTTATACAATAACATGAAACCCTTGGAGTTAATTCATTCAAGCATTGATAAAAGGGTGGTTGTTGCAATCAAGGGTGAAAAAGAATATCGTGGCATACTTGAAGGATATGATCACCCTCACCTCAACTTAATTCTTAAAAATGCGGAGGAGATAATAAATGGAGAGAAAAAAAGAGAGCTTTCGAAGGTTATTGTGAGAGGAGATAATATAATATATATAATGGTTTAAGAGAGTGAGAAAATGGGTAAGGGAACGCCGTCAAAGGAAGGAGGAAAAAAGACGCATATTGTATGTAGAAGATGTGGAAGACATTCCTACCATGTAAGAAAAAAACAATGTGCCTACTGCGGTTTTGGCCGCTCTAAAAGATGGAGGAAGTATAATTGGAAAAATGAATGAAAAATGTGGGGTAGTTGCGATTTCTGCCCGCAAAAATGTAGCGGAGAAGTTATATTTCGCTCTTGTAGCAATGCAGCACAGGGGGCAGGAGGCGGCGGGCATTGCGCTTTATGACGGGGAAATAAAGGTTTATAAGGGGACGGGGCTTGTTGAGGAAGCTCTTAATAAATTCAATTTTGAGGAGCTAAAGGGAAGCGAAGGGATAGGGCATGTATATTATTCAATAAAAATTTCTTCTCCAGAAAATGCCCAGCCATTCAAGTTGCACACATCTGCGGGTGATATTGCTATTGCTCATAATGGTATAATTGTGAATTCACCTGAAATAAAGGAAGAGATGATGAAGAATGGTTACAACTTTGTTTTTGGGAGTGAGGAGGAGGTAATTGCATATATGCTATCTGATTACCTGAGAGATGTAAGTATTGAAAAAGCTATAAAAAGATTGATGAAAAGGATAGATGGCTCATATTCATTTACTCTTATGATAAACAATAGAGTTTTTGGATTAAGAGACCCGCTTGGAATAAAGCCACTTTGTATTGGAAAAATAGAAGACGGGTATATTATATGCTCAGAATCCGTTGCAATAGATGCTCTTGGAGGAGAACTCGTAAGGGATGTTGAGCCTGGAGAGCTTGTTGAAATAAGGCAAGATGGATACAAAAGCTATATTCTTTCAAGAGAGGAATGCAAAGCCCATTGCTTCTTTGAATATGTATATTTTGCAAGAGCGGATTCATTTATCGATGGAGTAGATATCTATAAAACAAGAGAAAAACTGGGAGAAATTCTCGCTGAAGAAAGTCCAGTAGATGCGGATTATGTCATTCCTATCCCAGATTCTGGAAGAACTCATGCATATGGCTATTCAAAAGCAAGCGGAATACCAATGGCGGAGGGGCTAATGAAAAATAGATACATTGCAAGAACATTTATATTACCATCCCAAGATACAAGAGAAAAAATGGTTTTGCTTAAATTAAATCCTGTAAGAAGTATTATAAAAGATAAAAGAGTAGTTGTTGTAGATGACTCCATAGTAAGAGGGACAACAATGAAAAAAATTGTAAAATTGCTACGCAGTTATGGAGCAAGAGAAGTTCATGTCAGAATTGCTTCTCCGCCAATAATTGCTCCTTGCTATTTCGGCATAGACATGACAACAAGAGAGCAATTGGTTGCATCAAAGAAGAGTATAGAAGAAATAAGAAAGGAGATAGATGCGGATACACTCGCTTATATTTCAATAGATGGCTTGATTAAAGCAATTGGAAAAGATAAAAAGGATCTTTGCCTCGGTTGCATAACTGGAGAATATCCAGTAAAAGTTAAAGGGGAAAAGCAAAGATTTCAGGATATCCTAAAAACATGAGAAAAAAGATTTTTGTCATAATTCTAATTTTCTTGATAAGCATCCTTTTAATTCTCATTTTAAAGAGTCCATCAAAAGAAGAAATAGAAATAAAATTGATCCCGAAAACCCTTTACATTGAGGAAGGAAAAAATGCAACAATAACACTAATTATAGAAGGCAATGCAACTGGCGCGGAAGTAAGCTGGCGCATTGAGGCAAATGGGAGCACTGGCAAGCTTGAAGAAAAAAATGATTATCGGGGCAATGGCATAAAATTAGAAATGAATTATTTTGCTCCTGATGATGTTAATGAGGAGGAATATAAAGTTAGAATAGTTGCAATTGTAAGATTTAAAGGATATGTTAAGGAAGATTTTGTGAATTTGATTATTTATCCAAGGATTTATGAAACTGAAATTGGTTTATTTTGCAACAGAGATGAAATTATTGCGGGAGAAACATGCTTTTTAAAGGCAAGTTTGATAAGTGTGGAGGAGAAGAAACCAATTGAAAATGCAAGCATAAAATTTAGTTTTTTTATCGAAGAAAAAAAATTCATGGAAAAAATTGTTTATACAGATAAGAATGGGCTTGCTGAATTACCATTCTTTTTATCAAATGTTAATGATACAACTGAAATTGAGGTATTTGCTGAATATAAAAGAAATTTTTCGGGATATATGGACTATGAAGGAAGTATCGCAAATAAAAAAATAAAAATATTACCAGAAAAGCCTGGAGATTTTCCAGTGGTGCTTATTCATGGATGGATTGGAAGCATAAGTTCTTCGCTTTTGAACTATACCTGGTGGACTCTAACGCAGAAACTCCTGGAAAAAGGCTTCAAGGTTCTGGACTTTGATATAAATAAGCTAGGTGTGCAGTGGCTTACTTATGAGCCAGGATGGGAAGAGCATCATATTTCCTGGATTGCTGGAAAAGTTTCTCAAAAAATAAGAGATGCTCTTGTTTTAAATGGCTATCCTCCAAATCAAACAATAGATATAGTTGCACATAGCATGGGAGGAATTATTGCAAGATTTATGGCGGAGCATTACATGGCGGATGTAGATTATTGGAATGATAGCTGGAGTGGAGATGGTTATCCATGGTACGGAGATGGTAATCCAGATGTAGTAGTAGGACCTTACCAAATAGATGATTTAATTGTTGTTGGAACACCCTGTCACGGAATACCGCCAAATATAAATGAATATTTTTTGAAGAATATAATAAAATATACCTATTTCCCATGGTGGGTTGCCCAAGTGCCAGATATGTTTTATAATTCTCCATTTTTAAAAGCGATGGGTTATAAAACAACTGATTTAATTGATTATTATGCAATTGGTGGGGATATAGGCGTTATATTCGGAGATTTTCCAAGGGATTTTGATAATGATGGTATTGCTCACTATTCAGATGGTTTATGTCCAACAGAAAGTCCTTATCTGGAGGGGAAGCCACTTTATATTTTAGAGGGCTCCGCCTGGCCGATCGGGAAAGAAGATCATATTTCATTAATCGCAATAAATGAAAGGGTTCATGACTACATAATAGAGCACTTAATAAATTGATAAATCATCTTTTTTTATATTCATCCTTTTTAATGGCTTGAACAGATGGCGTCTTGCTATTACAGGAACTTCATATAATCCTGGTTTTGGCCTTTCCATTTTTATGTATTTTGCATCTCTTTCGCTTGCTCTTTTACCACATTTTGGACATCTATATCCTTTATTTTTGCCAATCGATTTCATGTGTTTTTTACAATTTTCGCAAAATGGATTTTCTATTTTTTCATAAACTTCAACTGTTTTTTTGATTTCTATTTTTTCTATATTTATTGTAAATGGATTTTCCCTTACTCCTCCATAAACAACTACTTCATCCCCTCTTTTCAATTTCTCTATTATTTTTCTGAAATTTTTTGTTGGCTCATATGCGGTGCAATCTATTTCCTTCCCATTGGTTATTGAAAATATTAAATGTCCTCCTTCTATGTAAAATGGCTCTTTTTTAACCACTCCTTTTACAATAACAGATTCATAAGGCCTTATTTCCTCAATTTTCTTTTTTTGTAAATGCTCATCCGTTGCCTGGTTTGTCTCAAAAATAAGCCATCTTTCAAAAGGAGATGATACTAAAATTTTCATTGCTTCTTTTAGCTCATCCGGATTTTCCCCTCTTATTCCATAAAATACCGGGGATTTTGCTCTAGGAAAGATTGCTATATAATCATTTTCATAATCATAATTGTTGAATGTTGACGGAAATAGCTTGTCCATCCTTATAACACTTTCCTTTTCAAGATATTTTTCCCCGCTTGCATAAGTAAGGAGTTCATATGTTCTGTCATATGGTTTCCATGAAATTGCGGAGGAAGCTCCAACCAGCCCTATTTCTCCCCTATAGCAATTATATTTTGCTCCATTTTCTATTAAAATCTTTTTAACTTCTTCCAATGAAACAATTTCTCTAACCGCTTTCCTATACAAAATTCTACTAAACTTTTTTTTGCTTATCACCCATGCGGGATTTCCTTCCTTGCTTGATTTTTCTCTTATAATTTTATCAACAACTTCTATTACCTCCTCTTCATCCGCCTCCTCTTTTTTATTTTCATAGGAATATATTTTTTCATCAATTTCTCCTATATGCTTTTTTTTACCACTTCCAATTCCTATCTGCAATGCAATTGCAGCATTTCCTCTCGTCTTCCACAAAATATTTGGATTTAGCCTTACAATGCGCGGATAACCAATCAGATTATATCCCAGGAAAATAATCTCTTTTACAATTTCGGTTGCAACAAAAGTTGTGCATCCTCCATTCAGCGCATCTGTATCATCTATTCCAATCCACACAATTTTAATTAAATTTTTATATATATAAGTATATAGTGTTGATGAAAGAAGAAATCATTCGCTCAACTCAGATGCTTTTAACAAGAGCGGGATTTTACTGTAGCCAGATATGCAAGATAAGGCCAAGTAGCTTTGATTTTATTGCAAGAAGAGATAATCTCCTCTTAATAATAAAGATATTGAACAACATAGATTCAATAAGCGAGGATAGCGCAAAAGAAATGATTTCTGTAGCAAGATTTCTAGGCGCTCTTCCAATCATAGTCGGCGATAGAACATGCTCCACTTTCTTAGAGGATGATATCGTTTATTTCAGATACGGAGTTCCCATCCTTACAATAAAAACTCTGGAAAATTATGTAAGGGGGCGTCCCCCTGTTGTGTGCGCGGCGCCTGGTGGGTTTTATGTAAATATAGATGGTGAGGTTTTTAGCAGGCTTAAAAGGGAGAAAGGGCTTTCTATTGGGCAGTTAGCAAGGATAGCGGGTGTTTCGAGGAAAACGATACAGATGTATGAGAAAGGAGAGAGAGCAAGTGTGGATGTTGCGGAAAGATTAGCTAGCTATATTGGATATGATTTTATAAAGCCAATAACATTGTTTGAGGAGGTAGAGAAGGAAGAGATAGAAACGAAGGAAATAAAGAACGAAATGCTTAAACTCATGGAAGAAATAGGAGCTTTCATATTTCCTACTTATAGAAGCCCATTCCATGCGGTTTCTAAGCTTTTGGATGAAATTTTTATAGTTGGAATAAATGATAGAAGAATTTTTGAAAGGGCTAGAATAATTTCAAACATCTCAAAGGTTACTGAAAGAAGGTCTGTAATACTTGCAGAGAAGTCAAATGTAAAAATTATAGAAGGAGTGCCAATTATTGAAAAAGATGAATTAAGGAGGGTTAGAGAGCCGGAAGAATTAATTGGGTTATTGGAGATAGATTAAAATGGAAGTAAAATTAATATCTCATACACCTGAGCCAGATATTATTGCAGGCTTTTCCGCTATTTTTACTCATTCAAAAAAAAAATTTGACGAAATAAAAGATGATGAAAAAGTCAAAAAAGTTTTGAGAGCGGTGATAGAAATGGGGCATACAAGTGTTGTTGAGCATGCATACTTTACTTTTGAAATATCTGGTATATCAAGGGCTCTTACTCACCAACTTGTAAGACATAGGATAGCATCCTACTCCCAACAAAGTCAGAGATATGTGGTTCAGGAAATGAAATATATAAAACCTCCTTCTATAAGAAAAAAATACGGGAAAAAATATGATGAAATGATTAAAAAAATATGGGAATTTTATGATGAAATGAGGAAAGATATTCCAATTGAAGATGCCCGCTATATTCTGCCAAATGCTGCCTGCACTTCAATAATTGTTTCAATGAATGCTCGCTCGTTACTCAATTTTTTTGAATTGAGATGTTGTCTTCATGCCCAGTGGGAAATAAGAATGCTTGCATGGAAAATGCTTAAATTAGTTAAGGAGGTTGCTCCAACAATATTTGAAAATGCTGGCCCACCTTGCAAGACAAAGAAAGTTTGTCCCATGAAGAAGAGGAGTTGCAGATGGTACCCAAAATAAAGAGAAAGAGACTTGTAAAAAGCGAGGAAGAGAAGAGCCCATTTTTTGGAAAAGAGCCGAGCAAAAGAAGCATTGAAGAGTTAATTGAGAATGGTGTTGTTGTTGTAGATAAACCTTGCGGGCCAACATCCCATCAGGTTGCTTCATGGGTTAAAGAAATTCTGCACGTAAATAAGGCGGGGCATGGAGGAACACTTGATCCAAATGTCAGCGGGGTTCTACCAGTAGCTTTAGAAAATGCAACAAAAGCAATAGGACTTATGCATGAAATATCGAAAGAATATGTTTGTGTGATGAGACTTCATGAAAATGTTGATGAGAAAAGAGTAAGAGAAGTTATTAAAAGTTTTGTTGGTAAAATATGGCAAATTCCCCCGAAAGAAGCTGCTGTAAAAAGGGTTAGAAGACAGAGAACAATATATTATATAAACATAATTGAAATGGATGGAAAGGATGTGCTTTTTAAAGTAGGTTGTGAGGGAGGAACATATATAAGGGTTTTATGTGAGGATATAGGAAAAAAGATTGGAGTCGGGGCTCATATGGAAGAGCTAAGAAGAACAAAAACAGGAATTTTTGAGGAAGAAGATGCGATATATTTGCAGGATTTACTTGATGCCTACATCTTCTGGAAGGAGGAGGGAAAAGAATTTATCAAAAAAATTATTTATCCAGTAGAAACACTCGTAGAGCATCTTCCAGATATAATAATAAAAGATTCAGCTGTTGACGCAATATGTCATGGAGCAAATCTTATGGCTCCAGGAGTTGCAATGGTCGAGACGGGAATAAAAAAGGGCACTAAGGTTGCGATAAAAACTTTAAAGGAAGAGGTTGTTGCAATTGCGGAAGCACTGATGAGCACCAGAGAAATAATGGAAAAAGAGCATGGCGTAGTTGCTGATACTAAGAGAGTTATAATGAAACCAGGCACATACCCAAAAATGTGGAAAAGCTGAGGTAGCCTAGAGGTAGGGCGCAGGCCTGGAGAGCCTGTGGGGCTTATGCTCCTCGTGGGTTCAAATCCCACCCTCAGCGCTTCTTTGCATGCAAACTTTAAGAATATCTCCATGTGTTCCATCATTTACCAAAGCTAAGTTAATATGTGCCCATTCCTCTCCTAGATAATCAAGTTTGTTTGCCTTGCTAGATCCAAAAACATAACTGTGTCAAAAATTGTTTCTTTGCCAGGCCATGGATTTACTCCTGGGTCAGGGTCGCTTCCATCTGGATCAGTAGAGTGATCTAACCCTAAATTATGCCACAGTTCGTGCATAAATGTCTTGGTTATTTCAGCCACTCTACTTCTTCCCGATAGTTTATCAATCGATTAATTCCCTCATCTGCTATTGCAATATGGTCAACAAAAAGAACATAATGGAAAATATCTTCTATGTAGCTTTCCGCCATTGTCCTCAAATATATCCTCGCCCGTTGCCATGCCAGCAGAGCCAGATGCTACTCATCATCGATATGAAGGGAAATGCAATGTTTTTGAGATTATGGTCTTTACTGCATCAAATGCTTTTGTGATGTAAATATTCTACCAACCGCCTGTTTTTATTTTGATTATAGTGATATTTCCCGAGATATCAATATTTTCTATTTCTGTGTCTGGATTAACATGTTATCTCCAGAGATATTCATGTTTCTTTCTATATCAAGAGTTTTGTCTTCGCTTAATTCATTCCGTAAATACCAATATTTTTTTTCATTCTACCTCCTTCAAAGCCCATCTATGGTAAGGGATCTTAACTACTTTGCTCTAGCCGTTTTTATTAAAAATTACAAAATAACAATAATCCTATTATTTATTGATTGTGTTAAACTCCTATAGAGGCATCAATTATCTCAAAGCACATTTCTCCATCTGCACCATTTATATAGTATTCTCCACAATCGTCAGGAATCTTTAAATTTTTATAAAAAGATGAATTTCCATATATTCTTATTATATCATACTCCCATATGTAATCGTTATAATTTCTCTCCGCTAATTTTGTATCCATATCATATAATATTATCCATATTGGGCTTGTTCCATTGCCCGGCTCACCTCTATCGTCTAAATCCAAATGGAATGTTTGGTTTGATGTAAAATTTTCTCCTGGAAGAACAATTATTTCATCATTTTGGGTCGAATTTAATCCGCTTGAAATATTTATTACCATTTCTATTGCACTATCTTTATCTCCCATGTCTGAAATAATCTTTATCCATTTTATCACTATATCTACTCTCAAATCTCTTAACGGATCTATATCTCCTCCATCAAATACTCCATCTCCATCCACATCTGGATTGCGAATAAATTCCCTTATTTTTTCGTCACTTATTCCAATTTTTCTATAAAAACTAATTTCTTCATAATCACTATTCCACCACACATTATCTCCATCAATGTCATCTTTCCAATTTATTGGGTTTGTTTCGAAAATTTTTAATTCTTCATAATCCGTCAGCCCATCTCCATCTGTATCTACTTTGCGCGGATCAGTAGGGAAGAGATTTCCTGAATAGGGGCTTTCCTCGAAATCTGTCAGCCCATCTCCATCTGTATCTACTTTGCGCGGATCGGAAGTAACATTATATCTTGTAGAAGCCCTTTCTCCCGCATATAAAACACTGATACTCCATCCTTTTTCTTCTATTTCATCTGGCAAACCATCATTTTCCATATCCTCATTTTTTATGCATCCTAAAAGCAAAAGAATTACTAAAACAAGAAAAACTTTTTTCATTTTTCTAATAATTCAAAATCTCTTTTAATCTTTTCCCTTATTTCATTTCCCATCTCCTTAATTTTTAAAATTTCTCTTTCAACAGAAATTTTATCTCTATCTATTCTATCAAACAAATCCTTAATTTTTATTTTATTTGGCTCAATTATTTCAAGCCTTTTCTCATCTATTTCATATTTTGGAATGTCTGGCAAATCAATTTTCTTTGGCTCTTCAGGATAAATTTTTTGTATTTCTCTTTTTATTTTTTTACTCTTCTTTTCACACAATTCATCTATTTTTTTACATTCTTCTTTCCATGCATTTTTTAGCTCTTCATTCATTTTTTCATAGCTCTTAATTATCTTTTCCTCAAGTTTTCTTTGCTTTTTGTTTGCTACTTTCTTCAATTTCCTTATTTCTTTATCTTCTTTAGCAAGATTTCTGCAGAAATATACAGCGGATTTCCAAGCTTCTTTTAATTCCTTTTTTACTTTTCTTCTTTCTTCTTTGCTCATTTTTGACAACTCCTCCTTTTCCTCAATCCACATTTTTGGTACATATGCACATAGATTATTTCTCCTGTAGAAAATAAATCCAATAGTAAATAAAATAATTAAAGATGGCATAGAACTTGCCAAAGCAACAATTTGCCCGAGTGTAAGATGCCCTCCTTCAAGCACAACCAGAATACTCATCACCTTGCTTGACCCTGTAGAAATTGCATCAACCCTGTATCTTATAAAATAAACTGTTCTCTGAAGATAAAACTTTTCATGTGGAACAACAAAACTCAGGTAAGTCATTTCCTCTCCTTTTGGCGGAATTACAATCGGATTTTGCGCGACCGTTGCCAGCCAGCCGGGCGGGCAATAATCAATTATTATTGAAAATCTTTCTTCATAGTTTCCATAATTTTTTATTTTGACTGGGATATTATACCATTGTTCTTGTTTGGCTTCTATGTAATTTTTTTCCATTCTTACATCAAAGGTGTGGTATGCGGATGATTTAACTTGAAATGTATAATTTGCGGAATGGACATTTCCCCATATATCATATAATTCACCATGAAGATGAATGTATGCATAATTTGATGGCCTTTCAGATGAAACAACTCTAACCGTTCCTATTTTAGTTTCATTAGGATAAAGATGACTCCATTGTGGGTCGACAAATGCCTGCCATCCACTTCCTTCTACTTCAACACTGAACTTAACATAGAATGCATAATAGTTTTTTTGAAAAGTTCCTCCATTATAATATTTAAATTTAAACCAATAAGAGCTAAGTGGCTCAACTTCTGAAATTGATTCGTTCACCGCATCAATCCTTAAATTTATAAGAAATGGATATTTCTCCTCTGCGTAAGAAAATGGAATAGAAATTGTTGTAAAAAGGAGAAAAAAGATTAAAAGGAAGGAAAAAGAGCGCATGTTACTTTCTTTTCCTGAGTAAAATGCCAGCTAAGATAACGCCTGCTATGAGTAGAATTGAATCAAACCCTGGAATATAAAATCCTCTGTTTTTCGCTAGGAAATATGCGGTAACAGTATGAGTATTAACCAATTCTATTTCTTCTGTTGATCTGCTCCATGTTCCTCCCTTTTTTACCCAATAAGGAGTTTCTGCTATCGCTTTTGCACTTATAGCAAAATCCTGCCATTTATTATGATACGAAATTGCGGTTCCATGAGGAGATGTCAATGTTATTTTAACAGTTTCATATGGAAAGGTTTCATCTCCCGCTTTTTTGGGATCTATCACAATCTGTGGAGGGCTTATAACATAATTCCATCCCTCCGGCTCTTTCTCCGGGTAGAGATTTACAATAACCCTTGAATTTCCATAATTAACAACTTCCACAATAAATGTTAGCTCTCTATCAGGAGCGGTTCTTTCAATAGGTGTAACCGCTCTTATGGCAATTTCTGTAAATGGATTATATGATACAACGAGCGTAATCTTAGCCTCATCTATCTGACGGAAGGCTCCACCTCCTATTAATTTCCCTCGCAGGGAAATTTCGACAGTTGAGGATGTGCCCGCCACAACATCATGTTTTGATACTTTCAAAAGAACCTTAACTGTATAGTGCTCTCCAGGTTTTAGAACAAATGTTTGAGGGTTTGAAGCTACTGTAAGCCAATCCGGATAAGTTGCGCTTACATCCACATATATTGGCATGAAGCCAACCACATAAGGGTTATATACTACATCCAGCGAGATTTCTTCCTGTCCATATCTTTCAACATAAGCTATTGAGGAGCTTGGTGTAGCATCTATTTTACCCCAGGATATTGCAGAGACATTTCCAACTAAAACAATTGATAAACAGGCCATAACAAACAGCAATTCTTTCTTCATTTTATCCCTCAATCATCTGTTATTGCTTAATTAATATTTATTTTTTTTCTTCAGCTTCTTCACTCCTTTCTGCTGGAGCCTCAACTCTTTCTGGCATATAGCTAAGGAGTATTATATCTCCCACCGCAGACACCCATCTATATGGTACGCCTATATCCATTCCATTGGGCACGATTTCCCTGTTGGTGTCTGTTATTATCAATTTATCTATTTTGCATCCTTCTGTATCAATAAGTACTTCCTTTACTTCCCCCACATATTTCCCCTTATTTGTATAAACCGGCATATTAATAAAGTCAGTCACTTCCATTTTCATCACAACCCATAATACAAAATTATTTTAAATATTTATTCATTTAATTTTTGTGAAAATTTTTCATGTATCGGATACACATCTTGGCTACTCAGCTTACCATAAGCTTTCACCAGATGGTTTAAATCAGAGGGAGGCGGATGTATATAATTCATTTGAGCAATTTATAAATTACTCCTTGGAAAATAAACCGGATATAATAATTCACTCAGGAGACCTTTTTGATAGTGTGCGCCCTACTAACAGAGCCATAGTTTTTGCCATGAAGCAATTAATTCGTATTTCGGACGCAAAAATTCCTTTCATAATAATATCAGGAAATCATGAGACACCAAAACTGAGGGAAACAGGTAGCATATTGAAATTATTCGAGCATTTGCCATATATTTATCCAGTATATAAGGGAAAATTAGAAGAAATAGAAATAGGAGAAGCCTTGATACATGCAATTCCTCACTGCTTTTCAAACGAGGAATTGAAGAAAAATATAGAGAATTTGAAGATAAGAAAAAATTCCTTGAATATTCTTACTATGCATGTTGGAATTATCGGTATAAAAGAATTCAGAAGCGGTGATTTCAATGAACAGGTTATATCTTCTGGCTATCTTTCAGAGGAATTTGATTATGTTGCTTTGGGGCATTATCATAAGGGTGTGCAGGTAACAAAAAACTCCTATTATGCGGGCTCAACAGAGCATTTTTCATTTAAGGAGGCGGGAGAAATTAAAGGATTTTATGAAGTTGATTTATCAGATAAATTAAAATTGAATTTCATTCCATTAAAAGTTAGAGGAATGATTGATTTAGGAAAAATAGATTGCCTAGAGCTCTCAGCGGATGAAATATTGAAAGAATTTTTAAAAAGAATTGAGGAACATGATATAAGGGAAAAAATAGCGAGAATAGAATTAAATAAAATAAGCAGGGAGAAATATAAAATGCTCGACTGGGAAAAAATAAAAAATGCGTCATCTAGGGCAATGCATTTTGAAATTGTTCATGAATTTCTGGAAATTGAAAATATAAAGGGTAAAACAAAGATTGGAAGCATTGAAGAAGAATGGAAAGAATATATAAGCCAGTTGAATATAAAGGAAAAGGAAGATGTTGAAAAATTAGCCCTTAAATATCTTGAGGAGGCGAAAAGTTGAAGTTGATAAGCCTGAGATTACACAATTTCAGAAAATTCAGAGATGTAGAGATAAATTTCCCGACAGGTTTGATAGGGCTTGTAGGAAATAATGGGGTTGGCAAATCAACAATAATAGAAGCAATAGGTTGGGCAATTTATGGGAGTAGGGCTTTGAGAAACAGGGATCAGAAGCAGATAAAGACGCAGTGGGCGCCCGCGGGCGAAGATTGCTGGGTGAATTTGAAGTTTGAGATGGGGGGGAATGTTTATGAGGTTACGAGAATAATGAGTGGAAGTGCTACAGATGCGAGGGTGAAGGTAAATGGAAGTATAATGGCCTCTTCTTCTGCGGGTGTTACTGAATTTCTTGAGAGAAAAATAGGTATGGACTGCGAATCCTTTTATACATCTATATTTGCGAAACAGCAGGAATTGAATGCTCTTTCAAACAAGTCCTCCTCTGAAAGGAAGAAAAACATGCTCAAAATGCTCAGAATTGATTTGCTTGATGACGCAATAAAGAAAGTGAGGGAAGATAGAAGAAATAAGCAGGAAATTTTGGAGTGGATGGAAAAAAATCTGCGGAGTTTGGATGATTTAAGGAAGAATCTGGAGGCAAATAAAAATAGATTGAATTTCCTTGTTAGCAAAAAAATGGAAGTTGAGAATGAATTAAAAAAGCTGAGTGAAGAGATTAAATTTTTGGAAGAAGAAAGAAGAAAGGAAAAGGAGAAGGCGGAGAAATTTAAAGAGCTTAACAATTCAAAAAAAATTCTTGAGGAAAGAATTAAGAGCAAGTTTGAAATAAAAGAAGCAAAGTTAAAAGAAATAGAAGAAATTTTGAAAAAGAAAAAGGAGCACGAGGAGATTAAAAAATTTGCGGAGGAATATGAGAGGATTTATATTATAAAGGAAAGCATGGACAGCATTTTGGAAAAATATATAGAAAAGAAGAAAATTGAGGATGAGTTATTTAGGAAAAATAGAGAAATTGAGGATTTTGAAAAAGAAATAAAAAAATTGGCAAAACAGCTTGAAGGAGAGGAAAAAATATTTGAGGAAATTGAGGAAATAGAAAAAATAATCAATGAAATAAATAAGAAAAGAGAGAAATTGAGCATTGAAAGAAATGAGAAAAATGCGGAAATCAAGGAAAAGGAAAAAAGAAAGAAAAATCTTGAGAAAAATTTAAAGGAATTGAAGGAAGCGGGTGAAGATAGCAATTGCCCAACTTGCGGCAGGCCGCTCAAAGAAAAATATAAAGAAATATTGGCAAATATTGAAAATGAAATAAATGAATATGAAGGAAGGATAAGGGAATTGGCGTTGCAGGTTTTAAAAATAGAGGAAGATTATAAAAAACTTGAAATGGAAAATAAAGAAAATGAATTGAAAAAGAAAAAAATGGAAGAAACTTCAAGAAAAATTTCATCTTTAAGAGAAAAGATTAAATTTTTTGATGAGCAGAAAAATAGCAGGATAGAGGAAAGAAACAGGTTGCTTTTGAAAATAAAAGAATATGAAGGTATTCTGTTTGATGAAGAAGAATATAACAAAATATCAAAAAGGCTTAAGGAACTTCTTCCAATAAAAAATAAATCTTCAATTCTTGAAAATGAAATAAAAAAGATACCTCAAATAGAGAAGGAAATAGAAGAGATAGAGAAAGATATTTCCCTCATCTCTTCCCAGATAAAAAATTTAACTGTAGAGATAGAAAAACTATCTTTTGATGAGAAAAAATATGCAAAAATTGAGGAGGATTATGAAATTGTTAGAAATAAAATGAAAGAGGCTGAGAAAGAGTTCATAAGGCTTGAAGGAGAGATAGAGAATGTTAAAAAAGAAATTGATAGAAACGAAAAGGATATAAAGGAAGAGGAGGAAAAAAGGGAAAAAATAAAAGTTTTAAGGAAAGAAATTGCGGGTCTTGAAATGCTTGCTGGAGATAGGGAAACTGGTTTGCTCAATGATTTCAAAAGATATTTAATTTCAAAAATCGGTCCAACGCTCTCGCTTTTTGCTTCTCAATTCTTCTCAAAATTTACTCAGGGAAAATATAAAGAGATTGAAATAGATGAGGACTATAACATAGGAATCTATGATGGGGGAGAAAAATTTGATATAGAAAGATTTTCTGGCGGGGAAAAAGATATAGCCAACCTTTCTTTAAGGCTTGCAATTTCTCAATTGATTAGCCAGAGAAGCGATGTGTCTTTAAATCTTATTGCACTTGATGAGATATTTGGTTCTCAGGACAGGGAAAGGAGGAAAAGTATTTTAAATGCACTCGCGGAGTTAAGAGATCAGTTCTCCCAGATAATCCTTATTACGCATATCGATGATATAAAGGAATCCCTTGAAAATATAATAAAAATATATGAAAATGAGGATGGCTCTTCAAGAATAGAGATTGAATAGCTAAAGATGAAGTAGGTATGGATGGAAAGCTAAAATATTGAAAACTTTATGATAAAAGCAGCAAAAACTATCGCCACCATACTCATCAGCTTTATTAAAATGTTCAGCGATGGTCCAGAAGTATCCTTCAATGGATCACCAACAGTATCCCCAATCACCGCCGCTTTATGTTGCGAGGAGCCCTTTCCGCCAAAAGCCCCATCTTCTATGTATTTTTTCGCATTATCCCAGGCTCCGCCGGTATTTGCCATGAATATTGCAAGCATAAAACCACTTAGAAGAGAAGATAAAAGAAGACCAGCGAGCGCTTCCGCTCCAAGGAAGAGGCCAACAACAATTGGTGCAATTATTGCAAGTAAGGCGGGCAGAATCATTTCTTTCTGTGCCGCTTTTGTTGTTATATCAACGCATTTTCCATAATCAGGCTCCGCATTTTCGCTGAAAATCTTCTTAAATTGCGCCCTTACCTCTTCAACTATTTTTCCTGCAGCCCTTCCCACCGCATTTAGGGTTAAAGAGCAGAAAAGGAACGGAAGCATTGTTCCGATGAGCATGCCCGCAATAATTTTTGGATTGAGCAGATTCAATTCAAAACCTCCTTTTATTTCTGAAACTCTATCGCTATAGGCAGCAATTAATGCCAAAGCGGTTAGTGCTGCTGAACCGATTGCAAATCCTTTTCCTGTTGCAGCGGTTGTGTTTCCTAATGCATCAAGTGCATCTGTTCTTTTTCTTACCTCTGGCTTTTGATGGGTGAATTCTGCAATACCTCCCGCATTGTCCGCAATTGGGCCATATGCATCTGATGCCAGAGTTATGCCCAGGGTTGAGAGCATTCCAACCGCAGAAAGCCCCACTCCATATATCCCTATCGCTGGCTCTCCTTTCCAGGATAAAAAGTAGCTGGAAATTGTTGCTATTGCAACAACAATTGCTGGCAAGAAAGTGCTTAACATTCCTGTTGCCATTCCTGAAAGAATTACAGTTGCAGAGCCAGTGTTGGAAGAGGAGGCAATTTCCTTTGTTGGTTTATAGTTTGCGGATGTGAAATATTCCGTATTCAGCCCGATTATGACGCCCGCAATTAATCCAGATAGCACCGCAAAATATATTCCAATATATTCTTTTCCTAAGATAAAATGAATCGCAAAAAAAGAAAGAATCGCAATTAAGATGGCGCTTGTTATTATACCCTTCCTTAAGCTTTTTAGCAAAACCGCATAACTTGCTTCTCCTTTGCTCCTTACCAAAAATATGCCAAAAATAGAGCAAATCACGCCTAGCACCGCTATAATCATTGGAATTGTAACCGCTTGTAAAGCCAGTCCTTTTCCATAGAAAGCTGCTGTTGCAAGAGCCATTGTTGCAATAATAGAGCCCGCATAGGATTCGTATAAATCCGCTCCCATGCCAGCAACATCTCCAACATTATCTCCAACCCAATCCGCAATAACCGCTGGATTTCTAGGATCATCTTCTGGTATGCCCGCTTCAACCTTCCCAACCAAATCCGCTCCAACATCTGCAGCCTTTGTATAAATTCCACCCCCAACTCTTGCAAAGAGAGCAACCGAGCTCGCTCCCAGACCAAAAGTAATCATTGTACTTGTTATATTTTTTATAGTCTCCTCTGATCCAAGTCCCTGCATGCCATAATACCATTTCAGGAAGTAAAACCAAACGCTTAAATCCAAGAGGGCAAATCCAACGACCACCAGTCCCATCACCGCCCCGCTCCTGAAGGCAATTTTTAAGCCAGCATCCAAACTTTTCTTTGCCCCGTTAGCGGTTCTTGCATTACTTTTTGTTGCTATTGTCATTCCTATATATCCACATAATGCGGAAAAAAAGCCTCCCGTTAGAAAAGCAAATGGCACAAAAGGAGTTAGCAAACCACTTAAAGAAAGTATTGCAATAATTACCACCATCACTGCAAAAAATAAGGATATTGTTTTATACTGCCTTTTTAAAAATGCCTTCGCTCCTTTTCTAATAGCCATAGATATTTTCTTCATTTCTTCAGTTCCTTCATCTTCTTTTAAAACTCTTATTGTTAAATAACCCGCAAATGCAAGAGCCAGCGCACTTCCTATAGGAACAAATAAGGTTGAATCCATATTAATCGTGCAAGATATTTTAAAAATATATTTAAAGTTTGGGGAAATATAGATGGAAGATTTTTAGAAGGAATTTGAAAAAGCTTTGGCTTTCAATTAAATCTTTGGCCAAAAATTTCTTCAAAAATTTATATATTAGTTCATAATAACCTTTTTGAGAATGATAGAAGAAATTGAAAAGCTTAAGAAATTGGAAGAAGATGGTATTAAAAGGATAGAAGAAGCAAAGCAAGAAGCGGAGTGGATTTTGAAAAAAGCAAGGGAAAAGGGGGGAAAGGAAAAAGAAAAAATAATTGAGGAAGCGAAAAATAAAGCGAAAAAAATTATAAAAGAGGCGATAGAGAAATTTGAAAGGGAGGCAAATGAAATAGATAAAGAAGGGCGGAAGGAGGCGGAGAGAATAAAGGAAAAATATAAGGAAAAGATAGGCTCGGTGGCGGAGGAAATTTTCGAGGAGTTGATAAGTTGGTAGTACCAGCTAGAATGAGCAAGGTAAATATACTGATTCAGAAAAGCAATAGTAATGATTTAATTAAAAGATTACATGAGGAAGGATTGTTAGAAATTGAAAGAACAAGTAGCTTGGATATTTCAGAGGAAAGAATGCATCCAGATGTTGAGATTTTTGCAAAATATGATCTTCGCCTCAGTAGAATAATTGAAATATTAAAAAATTATCATAAGGAAAAAAGGAAAATTTTTTCCTCAGATTTTGAGAAAAAAAAGGTTAGAAAGAAAAGCGAGGAAGAAAAAATAAGGGAAGCAGAGAAAATTCTTTCAGAAATAGAAAATGAAGTTTTGCTAAAGGAAAATGAGATAAAGGAGCTGGAAGGAGAAATTTTCGAGCTTGAAGAGAGAATAAAAAAGCTTGAATATTTAGCTTACTTCAATATAGATATCTCTTGGCTAAAAAAGTCAAAATATATTATAGTTAAATGCGGTTTATGCACTGATATAAATTCATTAAAAGTAAGCGATGAAATATATTTTGAATATAAAAAAATAGGAAAAAAGAAGGAAAACCTATGGGTTGTGCTTATAGTTGCTCATTCCTCTCTTGAAAAGGAAATTTCTCAGATCAAGAATTTTGAAGAAATATATATTGAGGGAGAAGGTAGAGTTTCTGAAGTTATAAAAAATATAAGAAATGAAATTGAGGAAAAAAAGAGGAAAAGAAAGGAAATTGAGGAATGGTTATCGAATCTTTATAAAGAAAAAAAGTTAGATTTGATGGCAATAAAAGAAGAAATAGAGATTGAAAAGGAAAGAAAAGAAATATATGAAAAATTCTGGAAAACAAATTATACATATCTTATAGAAGGATGGTGCTTATCTGAAAATTCAGAAAAAGTTAAAAAAATTGTTGAAGAAGTTACGGAGGGAAATTCCTATGTGGAAATAGAGGAATTTAGCAGAGATAGCGAGAAGCCACCTGTACATCTTAAAAATCCAAGATGGGCAAAGACTTTTGAAATGCTCCTTGAATTTTTTGCGGTGCCAAGATATAATGAGATAAATCCAACCATATTTATAGGAATTTCATTTATAATATTCTTTTCCTTAATGCTCGGCGACGCGGGCTATGGACTTGTTATGTTTCTGCTCTCAATTTTTGCTTATATAAAATTCAAGAAAAGTGAGGCCATAAGAAGTTGGGCGGTTGTTGGAATTTTACTCGGGCTGGGGAATATAATAAATGGCTTAATATTCAATAGCTTTTTTGGAGATTTTATACCCCGCTACATATATAAAGATGCAACAAAGTTGCTCTACAGCGCAAATATTTTTGGAATAAGCTTGCCAATAGATGCAATCCATAAACCAATTCTCATCTTATCAATAACATTGATAATTGGATTAATTCATCTGAACTTAGGGCTGATTTTAGGAATGTATCAAAACATAATAAGGGGTAACAAAAAGAAGATTTTTGAAGAGCAAATATCCTTTATTATGCTTGAAATTGGAGCAGGAATGCTTATAGGAGAGAGAATACTTCACCTGTGGCATATAGAAGGGGTTATGTTATATCTTTCCTTTATTTTTGTTTTAATTGGTTTGATTTTTATATTCAAAAGGAAAGGCCCGATGGGATTTTTTGATATAACAGGATTTATGGGTGATTGGCTTTCATATTCAAGAATACTCGCACTCGGATTGGCTACAACTGGAATGGCAATGACAATAAACATATTCGGACAAATTATTCCAACAATATTATCTCTTATAGGAGCTATTTTGGCTCCTGTTGTTCTTATAATAGCACATTTCGCAAACATTATTTTGCAATCTCTTGGAGCGGGAATACACAGCTTGCGCCTTCAGTATGTTGAATTTTTCAATAGATTTTACGAAGGAGGGGGTAAAAAATTTATACCTTTCCGTATTAAGAGGAAATATACGGAGGAAATAACATGAAAATGAAATGGAAAATGCTGGCGGTTTGCGGGATGTTTTTGTTAGCGACACCTTTTGCAATGGCTGCAAGCGATGATGAAATAAGGAGCGAAATAATAATTGGATGCATGTTAGCTGCATCAATAACAGGGATAGCATCCGCAATAGGCCTCGCATTAACAGGCGTGTCTGCGGTTGGGGTGGTTGCGGAGAAGCCTGAGCTATTTGGAAAAACCCTTATACTTCAACTCCTTCCAATGACTCAATCAATTTATGGTTTGCTCACCGCGATATTGCTTATGATGGGTGGCGGGCTCCTGGGCGGAGGAGGAGCGCTTACTCCATTAATGGGGAGAGGAGCGATATTTATAGGAATGGTAGTAGGCTTCACAGGGCTATCTGCTATTATGCAGGGAATGATTGCATCCTCAGCTATTGCTGGCACCGCAAGAAATCCAGGCATAACCGCTCGCGGTATAATGTATGCTGCAACAGCGGAAACGATGGCGATATTTGGTTTGCTTGTTGCAATTCTGCTCATGACTGGAATAGGTTTTCTATGACGCTCGAAAAACTGATGGAAAGAATAAAGGAGGAAGTAGACAGGGAGATAGAGGAAATAATTTTGCATGCGGAGGAAGAAGCAAAGAGAATAATAGAGGAAGAAAGGGAAAAAGGGATGGAGGAGGCAAAGATAATTGAAATAAATGCAAACAAGGAAATAGAAAGAGAAAGGGAGAAAATTTTGGCAAATGCAAGAAGAATTGCAAGGACGCATATAACAGATGCAAAAGAAGAAATAATTCAGGAATGCATGAAAGAAATTGTTGAGAAGCTGAAAAATTTAGATGGGAAAAGGTATAGCAGATTTGTTGAAAAAAATGTTGAAAATGCAATGAAGGAGATAAAGGATGGCTATATGCTTTTTACAAGGGGTGAGGATTTAAAAATTGCAAAGAAAATGGGAATTGAGGCAAGAGAAAAAATAAACGGGATTGGAGGAGTTATATTGAGGAGCAAGGATGGAAAGAAGGAAATAGATTTGACATTTGACTTCTTGATAGAAAAGAATAGGGAAAATATAAGAATAAAGATAGCAAAGAAGTTATTTGGTGAAAAATGATTCTTGAGCTATTTATAGCAATATTGGGCATCAGCATCGCTATAAGTTTATTTCCTTCTCTTTTCGTTCTTGCAAAATTTTCATATGCAAATGCAAAATTTAGTGCAATTGAACCAGTTTTTTTAAAGGAAAGAGAAATTGAAAGATTGCTTGGTTGCAAAAATGTTGAAGAATTTAAAAATAGCATTGTGAGCAAAGATTTTATTTTATATGGAGAAAATGCGAGAGAGATTCAAGAAAGCATTGATGAAAGCTACCTTAAAATAATAATTATGGCAATGAATGATTCTCCTAAAAGTGTCAGAAAATTCTACAGGATATGGCTTAAAAGAGCGGAAATAGAAAAGCTTAAATACGCTATTAGGAAAAAGATGGGTGGAGAGGAATTTGAAGTAAAGGTTTTTGATGAAGAAATAAAGGAAATTATAGAAGATTTAAAAAAAGGAGAAGGAGAAAAATTAAAAAATGTTTTTAATGTTTCTCTTGAAATGCCTTTTGAGGAGATAGAGAGGGAAATAGATAAAAAAATTATAAATGAATTGCTTGAATTGGAACTTCCGAGGCATTCAAGGAAGGCAAAAAATAAATTTGTAAGGATAATGATAGATATAATGAATATAAAGGCCATTTTAAGGGGAAAATATTACGGGCTCATAGATATAGAAAAAAATATAATTCCACATGGCTGGGAGCTGGCAAAATGGCAAATAGAAAGGCTGATAAAAATAGATTCAATATCGGAAATAATCTCTCTCATGGAAGGAACTTCTTATTACCCTCCTCTGAAAGAAGCAATTGTCGATTTTGAAAGAGAAGGTGTAACCGCTTTTGAAAGAGCCCTTGATAAGCATTTAATAAATATTTCAAATTTGATAGCAAATGAAAATCCCCTTGCAATCGGTCCGGGGATAAGATTTTTAATTGAAAAAGAATATGAGGTAAGAAACCTTAAGGCAATTGTAAAAGGAATAGAAGAGAAAATGGCGGAGCTCGCCAGGCGGATGGTGATTGCTTGAAAATATTTGCAATGGCGGATGGCGGAATTGCGGAATTGCTCAGGATGGCGGGCGCAAATATTTGTAGCTGTAAAGAGTTTGATGAGGTTGTGAGAAGAAAAGATGCTGGATTGCTTATCATTTCAGAAAAATTTGTTGATGAACTAAAGGATAAAATATTAATGCATCGCCTGCAGGGTAATGCACCTTTTATTATAGAAATTTCTGGGAAGGAAAAAGTTGGGGAGGATTCAATAAAAAAGATTATTGTAAGAGCGGTTGGAGTGGAGGTATAAAATGAAAGGAAAGATAATAAGTGTTTCTGGGCCAGTGGTGAAAGCAAAGGAAATGAAAGGAGCAAAAATGTATGACTTAGTTGAGGTTGGAGAGGAGAAGTTAATAGGGGAAATAATACAGCTAAAAGAAGATAGGGCGATAATTCAAGTTTATGAAGATACAACAGGTTTAAAGCCAGGAGAAAAAGTTGAAAGCACTGGAATGCCATTATCTGTTGAGCTTGCTCCAGGTTTGTTGACTTCCATATATGATGGAATTCAAAGACCATTGCCTGAGATTGTCAAAAAATGCAATGAATTTATAAAGAGAGGGGTTGAGGCATTCCCTATAGATAGGAAGAAAAAATGGGGGTTTGTTCCAACTGTAAAGGAAAAGGAAAAAGTGGAGGGTGGGGATATAATAGGGATTGTAAAAGAAACTCCAATCATTGAGCATAGAATAATTGTGCCCCTGGATGTTGGAAAAGGAAATGTAGAGAGTATAGAAGAAGGAAAATTCAGGGTGGATGAGCCAATTGCAACTATTGGCGGAAAGGAGATAAGCATGCTACATAGGTGGCCTGTAAGAAAGCAGCGTCCTTTCAAAGAAAAGTTGCCTCCTTCCCTTCCTCTTATAACAGGACAGAGGGTTTTTGATACATTTTTCCCAATTGCTAAAGGAGGAACAGGCGCCATACCAGGAGGATTTGGAACAGGAAAGACAGTAAGCCAGCACCAGCTAGCTAGATGGAGCGATGCGGATATAGTTGTTTATATAGGGTGTGGTGAAAGAGGAAATGAAATGACAGAAGTGTTGCGAGACTTCCCGCGCTTAAAGGATCCAAAAACAGGACATCCTCTTATGGAAAGAACAGTTTTAATAGCAAATACATCAAACATGCCTGTCGCTGCAAGAGAAGCAAGTGTTTATACAGGAATAACCATCGCAGAATATTATAGAGATATGGGCTATGATGTCGCGCTTATGGCTGACTCCACCAGCAGGTGGGCAGAAGCACTTAGAGAAATATCTGGCAGGCTTGAAGAAATGCCTGGCGAAGAGGGCTATCCCGCATATCTTGCTTCTCGCCTTGCGGAATTTTATGAAAGAGCGGGGAGGGTAAAAGTGATGGGTAGCAATAATAGAGAAGGGTCGATATCTGTTGTGGGAGCGGTCTCTCCTCCAGGAGGAGATTTTTCTGAGCCGGTTACTCAAAATACATTGAGGATAGTAAAAGTATTCTGGGCTCTGGACGCAGAGCTTGCGGATAGAAGGCATTTTCCTTCTGTAAACTGGCTTCGCTCCTACTCCCTTTATCTTGAAAGAGTCAGCAATTGGTGGGAGAAAAATATTGGCAAGGAATGGCTAAGGCTGAGAAATGAGGCAATGGCTTTGCTTCAAAAGGAAGAGGAGCTTAAGGAAATAATAAGATTAGTTGGGCCAGATGCATTGCCACCGGTTGATAGAGTAATACTTGAAGGAGCAAGGATAATAAGAGAAGATTTTCTTCAGCAGAATGCATATCATGAAGTAGATACATATTGCCCTCCAAATAAACAATATGAAATGCTAAGAATAATAATAAAATTTTACAATTTGATGAAGGAGTGTGTTGAAAAAGGAGTCGATTTTGAAAAATTGAGGAATTTGAAGAGCAAGGAAATGATAGCGAGAATGGCAACAACACCCAATGAGGAATGGCAGGAAAAATTCAGAGAAATAGAAAAATATATGGAAGAGGAAATAAAGGGGATTCAGAAGTAGATATAGAATACATTATATATTATCCAAATACATCATACCATGTTCCATTTATCATCACTTTGAAAATTAGCTCTTCTAAAATTCTGAAATACCCTTCTTTATGGAATATAGGCACTTCTTTTTGCCATGTAATCCTGAAATCTTCTGCAACCAATGATTTAATTTCTATCAATATTCCAAAAATTTTTGCTATGCTGAAATTTAATGAATATTGAGAAAGTGTTTCATTATCTGTATCAATGAATATATAGCCTGGCACAGAAAGATTCCATGCGATTTCAAAATGTTGTGCCTGATGAATTGAAAAAGTTTTCAGATAAATATTCTCTGCTTCCATTTTTATTTCGGTTTTTAAACCTTTAAAACCATCTACTTTTATATATCCTTCTGAAGATATTTTCCATTGAATTGTTGACTCACCTGTCAGATTTGTTATTAAGAAATATGAGCTAGGATTTTCTATTGCATTTGCTAAAATGAATGTTGTCTTCTTCTCATCTATGTATATGTAGAAATAGCCACTTTCATTAAAAATGGAAGTTAATCTTGTTGGGAGATATTCCATCCTCATTATGAAATCAAAATCTTGAAATTCTATTATAAGAGTTGAATTAAAAGTATCATTTGCCATATAATCAAATCTTTTTTCATCTCTTGAAAAGCTCACTGAAAAGCTCATTTTTTCTGGTATATCCTCTATTGTCAAATTAACCGCAATTTCATCTAAATATCTCATCCTTATTTTCTGTTTCAATTCCGCATTTCTCTCAATTGAAAAATTAATCATATTTAATGAAAGATTTGGAGAGATTTTAATCATTGATTCCACCGCTGGGAAATAATCTATAAATAGTTTTTTTTCGTCAAATTCAACTATAGCGGTTAAATTTTTATTTTCTCCATCAAATAAGGGTTCGATATTTATATAAAATTCCGGGTCTTTCTGGTAAAATACATAGGGAATAATCCAAAAAACTTCCCTTATCTCTTTTGGCATTTCCTCATTTTCTGGAGAATAGCAACCTATCTTAAATTTATGAGATGATATAGCTCCGCTGAAAGATATTTCTATTTCGCCATTCTTTATTTCTTCTCCCATCCTTATAACTTTCATTGCAAAAGCAAGGGTTAAAACCGGACCAATCTCAATGCTCTGAATAAGGGGTAAAAAAATCAGGCTTATTCTGATATCTTTTCCATTTTCACCAGTGCTAGCATTATTATCAATATCTATCCCAAAAAAAGATTGGAGCAATGGAGTATATTTTTCTATTCCATTATACCTTGTATATATCAAAAAATATCCATTTGGTTTTATTCCATTCCTCTCAGCAACCCTTTTTTTAATCAAGAAGCTACTTCCCACTGGCGAAAGTAATAGAATAAGAATTAAAATCGCAATCATCCTTTTCATGCTAATAAATGGCATGCCTGTATATATTTTTTAGTATCCTCCTATCATTAAGCTAGGATCTCCAAGCAAAACCCACTGCTGAACCGTCTTTACATGCCCCGCTTCAAAGTCATTCATGTCAAAAGAGCTTATGTATTCTGTAATTGCTCCCGCATGCGCCTGGCCCAAGATGTGCTTGTCCTTTTCTCCATATTGCCTGAAGAATTCTATTGTTATCCACCCATCTCCTCCTCCAGTTGTGCAATCTTTGCCAGGCATTCCATAGCCAAGCCCTGTGTTTCCAATGCTCCCTATTGCTCCTCCTTTTGGTGTGCTTACAAGTCGCCAGCTCAAACATTCTGGAACAGGTTGCCCATATGTCCACATGTAGTTATCTGGAAAGCCGAATAGATGTAAGGCATTTAAAACCGCTGGAATAATGGAAACATTGAACTGGCTATTGTGGCAACCACCTATTATCGCAACAGGTAATTTTTCACCGTTTCTCAGGCTATCTATAGGAAATACTGGAAAACTTATATACGGGAACCATGGTCTGAGGTTTGTTACAGTTAAGCCAGTCAAGCTTGCATGCTGTCGGTTTCCAGGTATGCCTGGCAGATGGTCTCCCCAAGAGTTAGGACTTCCATGACCTGACATAAACAAAAATCCGCACCCCTTATTTAATTCATTTATAACATCTTTTATGCCCGTGAATTCTCCATTTGAAGCCCATAAAATTTTTCTTACAAAATATCTTGGCATATAATACAATGCTCCTCCTCTCCCGTTTAAAATCTTTTCTCCAGTTGTCCATTCTCCTTCATAATACATCTCTGTATTATTTCTCCAGTCCTCAAAAACAACGCTTCCATTTTCATTTTCAACCCAGACATGAATGCTTGTTAAATTTCCATATGGTTTCGGGTCATAAGATT
>JACIWA010000010.1 GCA_014361195.1 Thermoplasmatales archaeon
ATTCTTTTATCAACTATAAGAGCAACTCCTTTTTTGAATTTTATTCCAACAGTAGTTGTTCCTCTTTTCACCGCTTCTCTTGCATATTCTACCTGAAACAATCTTCCATCCGGGCTAAATACTGTGATTTCCCAATCGTATGCAGCTCTCGGGATCACGCCATCAAAAAGAAAAGGCAAATATTAATCTTTCTACTAAATCTTTTTTATTATTATCTCCGCAACTTTTTTTCCAGAAAGAAGCATTCCTCCAAAAATCGGTCCCATTCTTGGCGCTCCAAAAACCGCATTTGCAGCCATTCCAGTAACATATAAGCCCGGAAATATTTCTCCGGTATTTTCAACAGTTTTTCTCTCCCCCTCATCCGCCCACATTGCTTTTTCTCCTTCTATTCTTTTACTGGGTGTATTCAACCCATATTTTTTCTCAACAATTCTTGCAATATCGCAATCATGCCCAGTTGCATCTATAACACATTTTGCTTCAATAGAAACAGGGTCAACATGCATTTTTGCTTCCTTTATTGCACTCCAATTTATTACAACCCCATTAATCTTCCCATCCTTAACCATTACATCCTCAATCGTAATACCATTGAAAATTTTCGCCCCGCTATCAATAGCAGAAGAAACAAGCTTTGAGACCGCTTCAATAGAGCTTGCAACCCAATAACCATCTCTTTTAAAGCATTTTACCCCTACTTCTTCAAGCAATTCCTTTCCCTGCTTCATAACAACAAATGGGTAACCAATCCCCCCTCCCCACATCCCCCCTCCTGGCGCCAGGTGCCTTTCAAAAACAACAACTTTTTTCCCGCTTCTTGCAAGATATCTTGCAGCAGTCAATCCAGAAGGGCCAGCCCCAGCTATCGCAACATCTATCTCTAAATTATCAAGGAATTCTTCTAAAAAAGTTTTGACTATTATTTTTGTTATCTCTATGTCCCTTATCATGAAATTTGAAATAATAAGAAATATATTATTTTTTCTTCTTGAAAAGAGAAGGCAGATAGATGAAATAAACTCCTTCCCTGTGTATTATTATTGAGCCATCCTCGACCAGCTTTCTAACATTGATTTCATAGTCCCCTATTTCCTTTATATCTATGCTTTCTATTCTTTCTTTCATTTCTTCCGCTTCTTTTTTCGCCTTTTCCTTTTCCGCTTCTATCTTTTTTATTATATTTTCTATTTTTTCTTTTTCTCCCTCAAAAATCCTCTTTTCTTCTATTTCCTTCAATATTTTTCTTCTTTTTTCAGTTTCAAGGGGTTTTTTAATGTAATAAAAGAATTTTCCACCACAATCCGGACAGCCATTTTCAATGATTTTTGTTTCTGTATAAATCTTACCACAATTTAAGCACTGATGAGCCATTTAACCCGCCTTTATAATTGTTTTTATAACTTCTTTATCTCTGTAAATTGTTTTTAGTTTATCCGCAGGCCCGACAATCGTCATTCTATTTCTCTTGCCAAACAATTTTTGCCAAAAGCCTTTCTTTTCTTCCATATAGCTTTCCATTTCTATTCCAACAAAACCATCACCTATATCTTCCATGGTCATCTCTATAAGTTTCGCCTGCTCCTCCGCGGTTAAACCGCTTTCAAGAACAAGAATGTGCCCTTTCTTAACCTCCTTTAAAATGAAATTTAACTTTTCCTCACTACTCAAGCTGTTCAATTTCTCTTGGGCAATAAAGCTTATATTTATTTCATTTCCTTTTGCCAAATTTCCTCACCATTGCTTCATATAGTAAATCCATATTTATTCCTTCTAAAGCGGAAATGGGAATTACATCATGTTTTGGAAAAGCGGATTTAAGTGTTGCTGGAGTTGAGCCATTTAAATCTATTTTATTTGCCACAATTATAAATGGTAATTCCCTTGCTTCAAGATTCCCAAGTAATGTTATATTTACCTGTGTAAATGGATTTTTTGTGCTATCCATAAGAAGAATGACACCATCAATATTATCAAGCCATTTTATTGCTTCTATAACACCTTCTGTTGCTTCTTTTGCTCTTTTCTTTGCCTCTTCTTCACTTAGACCATATTCCATAAAATCATGAAAATCTATTTTTGTTGCTATGCCTGGGGTATCAACAATATCTATTGTAAGAGATGATTTTCCATTCTTTATTATAACTTTATCTTTTTTCTGTATTTTTCTTGTTTCATGTGGTATTTCAGATACTTCCCCGACAATTTCACCAGTCCAGTCTTTTGCAATCCTATTTGCAAGAGTTGTTTTTCCCGCATTGGGCGGGCCATATATCCCTATCCTAACATGTTTTTTACCAAATAGCGAAAGAATGAATCCAGAAATTCTGCTAAGCACTCCCATCCTGAAAATAATAGATGCCAAATATATAAGATTTGTTAAATTTTTTACTGCACCGGAGCCTCAGCCTTTGGAAATTCTTCTGGCAAAGAGAAGAAAGAAACAATTTCAAGTATTTTTGCTATGAAAATTATTATAGCCCCTACAATTATAATCAGGGTTATTGCTCCTATGAAATAAAACATTCCTGTTGTTCTGAATAAATCAACCTTGCTGTATTCCGCTATCTTATCATAGCTCTTTCTGAGATAAACTGATGCAATGATCATGAGAATCCATGCAACAATTAATGCAAATATAATCCCAGCAAACAATTTTATAAGTCCTTCAGTGAAACCTGTTACTTTTGTTTCCTCGCTTATTTCCTGAATAATTTTTGTAAAATTGAATATGCTTCCACCAATTGATACAAAAATTATAGCTACACCAGCAATAATTGCAACTAAAGAGAAAATGAAATACATCAGGTAATTTTTGAATATATTTTCTTCCTTTGCTTCTTCAGCAACATATTTTACCGCTATAAAAAGCATTACCAGCCCCACAATTGCAAGTATTCCAAAAAAGCTACCAGAATGGGCAAAGAGACACAAGATGAGCATAGATACCACAATTGCAAGTATTCCAAAAAAGCTACCTATCAAAGTTAATATTGCTCCAATGCCTCCCAAAATTTTTGCATTTCCTAACTTACTCATTTAATCCCCTATTTTAATCCTTTTCCTTTATAAAAATTTTTCGCAACAAAAATAAATTCTGCCCATATACCCTTATGCTACCAAAAATGAAAGATTTTGATTTCTCGCAAAAAACCGTTATTCTGAGGCTGGATATAAATTCTCCGCTTGATCCTAAAACATTTAAAATAATTGATAATTGGAGAATAGAAAAAGCTATTCCAACAATAAATGATTTAAAGGAAAAAAAATCCAGGCAGATAATAATCGCTCATCAGGGAAGACCTGGAGAATGGGATTTTACCGATTTAAGAGAGCATGCACATGAAATTGAGAAAATTATAAAGGAAAGGGTTAATTTTGTTGATGATATATGTGGGGAAAAAGCAATAAATGAAATAAAGAAAATGGAGAAAGGGGACATAATTCTCCTTGACAATGTAAGAAAAATTAAGGAAGAGATGGAGAAAAAAACTCCTGAAGAGCATGCAAAATCTGATTTAGTTAAAAAATTATCTCCTCTTGCGGATGCTTTTGTCAATGATGCTTTTGCCGCCTCCCACCGCCCGCATTGCTCGCTTGTTGGCTTTATTCCTGTGCTTCCATCTTTTGCGGGTTTGCTGATGGAAGAGGAATTGGAAATGATTGAAAAGATGCTGAATTTTGCTGAGAGGCCGAGAGTTTTCGTTTTTGGCGGGAACAAGCTTGATAAAATAGAGCTAATTAAGAGTTTAATTGATAGAAAAGTTGCGGATAAGGTTATTGTTGGAGGGGCTTTAGGAAATGCTTTTTCAAAGGATGAATCTCTGAGAAAAATTGCTGAAGGAAAAATAGTTTATCCAGTTGATACCATAGATGGAAAAGATATAGGAGAAGAAACAGTAAAAATATTTGAGGAAGAAATAGGTAAGGCAAAGAGCATTTTCCTAGGAGGCCCGATGGGGGTGTTTGAAGAAAAGGAATACAGGAAAGGCACAGAGAGAATTTTCAAGGCAATTGTAAATTCCGGAGTTTTTTCTCTGGCGGGAGGAGGGCATACTACAGCTGCAATAAGAATGCTTCGCTTGGAGGATAAATTTTCTTATGTTTCTACTGGGGGAGGAGCAATGGAGAGATTGCTTATGGGAAAAGATCTGCCTGTTGTAGATGCCTTGATAAAATTTAAAAGGTAATTTGTAATTCTTCTCATGAATATTGTCCATGTAGTTGGTACAGGCACTATAGGTGAGCCATTAATTGGTTTGCTATGCGATTTGAAAAATGAACTAGGGATAGATGAAGTGACATTTTATAAACATAATGCGGTTTTAACGGATAGACCGAAAATAAACGGGCTTTTAAGAAGAGGAGGTATGCTTGCGGTAAATAAGGAAAAAATCAAGGAATTCAGAGAGATGGGAATTGAGCCAACCTATACAGATGAAGAGGCCATAGGAAGGGCAAGTGTTGTGATTGATTGCTCACCAAAAGGATGGGGTTTGAAAAACAAGGAGAGATATTATAGAAATTATGAGGAAAAAGTGAAGGCATTTCTTGCACAAGGCTCAGAATTTGGATTTGGAAAACCATATGCGTACGGGATAAACGATGAAGCAATTAGTGAGAAAGATAAATATATCCATATCGTAAGTTGCAATACCCATAATATAGCGGTTGCAATAAAATGCATTGCTTTTGATGGAGACAAAAATAATCTTTTATATGGAAGATTTGTGTGTATAAGAAGGGCAAGCGATATATCTCAAGAAAATGATTTTATACCCGCCCCATCAGTTAGTGAGCATAAGGATGAGAGATTTGGAACACATCATGCAAGAGATGTTTGGTATTTATTCAATACTCTTGGCCATGACATGGATATTTTTTCTTCCGCCTTGAAAGTAAATACCCAATATATGCATGCGATATGGTTTGATATGAAACTAAAAAAGAGAACGAGCGAGGAGGAGATAATAGAAAGATTCAGAGAAAACCCTAGGGTTGCAATAACTTATAAAAAACTATCCAATCTTGTTTTCTCTTTTGGAAGAGATCATGGCCACTATGGTAGGATATTAAATCAGACAGTTGTTGTTTTACCCACGATAAAATTAAGAAATGGGGATGAAGTATTTGGTTTCTGTTTTACTCCCCAGGATGGAAATTCATTGCTGAGCAGTGTTTCTGCAACAATGCATGCTCTATATCCAGATGATTATATGGAAAAAATAAAAGTTCTGGATCCTTTCCTATTTGAGGAAGTTTAGCCAAAAATAAATCCCATGCCTGCACTTGCGCTCTCCTCGTCCTCAATGAATTTTTTATTTATTTCCTCTTTTCTTGCCCCCTCAATTTTCTTTGCTTTATCCTTTAATATCTCCTCCGCCCTCTTTATTGCTCCCTCGCTCCCTTCTATTTTAATAAAAATTGAGTTTTCTTCAATGCCAAGTGATTTTGCATCTCTTTTCCATATACTCTGCCTGCTTACAATATCGTCCTTACCCAGCTCATCAAACATTTTTTCATTTTCTTTAGCTAATTCAAATATCTCATAGCTCATAAGAGTAAATATTTTTAATATTTAGAACTTTTTGATTATTCGAACATCAAATTATATAAACCATTTACAATCTAATTATCGTGCTCGATGAAAAAATAATCGAAGGATTAAAAGAGCTTGGCTTCAAAAAATTAACCTCACCCCAGATAAAGGCAATTCCTTATATATTAAAAGGCAAAAATTGCATAATAGTAGCCCCTACTGGCTTAGGAAAGACAGAGGCAGCTTTATTACCAATATTTCACCTATTAACAAAAGAAAAAAGAGAGGGAATAAGCATTCTTTATATCACACCATTGAGGGCTTTAAATCGCGACTTGCTGAAAAGAACTTTTTTATGGAGTAAAAAATTGGGAATAAAAATAGCGGTTCGCCATGGCGACACCCCAGAGAGTGAGAGAAGATCGCAGAGAATAAAGCCACCAGATATGCTAATTACTACACCTGAAACACTTCAAATATTGCTTGTGAGTAAAAAATTAAGAGAGAAGCTGAAAAATGTAAAATGGGTGATAATAGATGAAGTGCATGAATTGATGGATGAGAGAGGGGCTCAACTTACTGTTGGACTTGAAAGATTAGAAGAGTTGGCTAATTTTCAGAGGATAGCTATATCCGCAACGATTGGAAATCCTGAAGAAATTGCAAAAATTTTTTGTGGAGAAGATTGTGAAATAATAAATGTAGCGGAAGAAAAGAAAATTGAAATAAGTGTTGAGATGCCAAAGATAAATTTTCTTGAAAAAGATATAAAGAGTGTTTTGAATAGAATTAAGGAAGAAATAAATGCTCATAAAGCAACTCTTTTGTTTGTAAATACCCGCGATTCCGCAGAAATGCTAACATCTATGCTCCATGAAATAGGAGCAAATACAGAAATACACCACGGTTCTCTTTCAAAAGAGGTAAGGATAGAAGCGGAGGAAAAATTCAAAAGTGGAGAGGTAAAATCTCTTGTATGCACCTCTTCGCTTGAGCTTGGTATAGATATAGGTCATGCGGATTTTGTTATACAATACAATTCCCCACGCCAAGTAACAAGGATTTTGCAAAGAGTTGGGAGAAGCGGCCACGGAGTTGGGAGAACATCAAGAGGAAAAATTATTGCAACAAATAGTGAGGAATATGAAGAGGCTTTGGTAATTTCAAAAAGGGCTATTGAAAATAAAATTGAGGAAATAAAGATGAGGAAAAATCCCCTAATAGTCTTAGCAAATCAGATAATAGCAATTGCGGTTGAATATGGAAGCATATCTGAAGAAAAAGCTTATGAAGTAATAAAAAGAGCTTATCCATTTAGGGAGTTAAGCAAAGAGCTCTTTATAGATGTTTTAAATCAAATAGTAAGGCAGGGAGTGGTAGCTTACAGAGAAGGAGAAATAAAAAGGAAAAAAAAATCTCTCCTATATTTTCTGGATAATATATCAATGATTCCAGACGAAAAAAGCTATGATGTTATAGATATCTCCTCAAATAAGAGAATCGGGAAAATTGATGAAAGCTTTGTAACAAATTATTGCTGTATCGGGTTTAGATTTATAATGAAAGGAAGGGCATGGGAAGTTGTAAATATAGAAAAAGAAGTTTATGTTACACCCTCTTCAAAAACAGATATTGTTCCTGATTGGACAGGTGAGGAAATATCTGTTCCATTTGAAATAGCGCGTGAAGTTGGCGCACTCCGCAGGCTCGTTGAGGGAGGTGAGATGAGAGATGAAATTATTGAGGATGAAATTAAGAGGCAGAAAAGCCAAGGTTTTATTGTGCCAAATGATAGAATAATAACAATAGAAAGGGAGGGAAGTGAAGTTTATATAACCACTCATTTCGGAACAAAAGTTAATGAAACCCTGAGCAAAATAATTGGCGCCCTTATATCTCAAAAAAGAGGAGAGTTTGTTACAACTGGAAGTGATGCTTACAGGATACATTTTAAAAATTGCAGGCTTAGAGATGAGGAAATAAGAGAAATTATTTTAAAAATACCACCAAGAAGCATTGAGCCTTTACTTAGAATAATTCTTAAAAATAGCTCATTTATAAAATGGGAGTTATTAAAAGTTGCAAGAAAATTCGGGTTGATTGAAAAAGATGCAAGTCATGACAAAATTTTTATTGAGAAGTTGATAGATGTTTTTGATGGCACTCCTTTTATGGAAGAAGTTATAAACAAAACAATATGGGACAGGATGGACATAGAAAATACTGAAAAAGCTCTTGAGATGATAAGAAATGGAGAAATAAAGATAATTTCACAGGGTTTATCTCCAGTAACCAGAGAGATTGAATTAGCTATGAGTGAATTTTTAAAGCCGTCAGTGGATAAATTAACACTTGAAGCACTGAGGAAAAGACTTGAGGAAACAAGGATTAAAATTTTTTGCCTTAATTGCTCAAATTCCTTTGAGACAAGAGTTTATCGTTGCCCCGCTGTTTGCCCGAAATGCTCATCGAAGATGATTGCGGTTTTAAAGAAGGAGTTTAAGGACAAAAAATCTTTGGTTAAGAATGCTTCACTTGTTGCAGAATATGGAAAAAAAGCAATTCTTGTAATGGCGGGGCATGGGATAGGGGCGGATACCGCGGGCAGAATACTTGCGATGCAAAAAGAAGGAGATGAATTGCTTAAAGAGATTTTGAAGGCGGAAATTACATATGCAAGAACAAAAAGATTTTGGGCATAAACATTTATAATTGAATTTGTTTTAATTTTGTGGCTATAACGAATTTGGAAAGTTTGATTGAGAGATGGGAAAGATTTTTCTATGATTACTGTAAAGAGGAGATTGAGGAAACATCTCTTCGCTACCCTGAAAAGAAAAGTTTATTGCTTGATTACTGGAAATTGGATAAATATGAGCCAGAGCTTGCTGAATATTTACTTGAAAATCCCTACCGAAGCATTTATTGTGCAGAAGAAGCTCTTAAAAGAATTGATATAATAGGAGAGGCAAAACTTCATTTAAAATTAAAAAATCTTCCTGAAACAAAAAAAGTGGAGATAAGGAATTTAAGAGCTCAGCATCTTGGAAAATTTATCTCAGTTGATGGGCTCGTCAAAAAGGTCACTGAAGTTAGGCCGAAGCTTGAAGATGCGGTTTTTCAATGTCAGAAATGCGGTGCAATAATAAAGGTTCCGCAGGAAGAAAATATTGTGATTGAGCCTCTTGAATGCTATAAGGATCAAGGAGGATGCGGGAGGAAAACATCTTTTAAGCTTTTAACTGAAAAATCCCGATTTATTGACTCCCAGAAAATAGAGCTTCAGGAGAGTCCTGAAGGGCTTAGAGGAGGAGCTCAACCGATGAGGCTTGTTGTATATCTTGATGATGATTTGGTGGGGCAGGTTGTGCCTGGAGATAGAATAAGTGTTAATGGCATATTAAGAGTGCAGGCGAGGAGGAGCGGGAAGATAAAATTCTCTGAATTTAATAGAGTTATGGATGCAAATAGCATTGAGATAAAGGAGCAGGCATTCGAGGAAATTCAAATAAGCGAAGAAGATGAAAAGCGAATAATAGATGTTAGCAAAGATCCTTTACTTGTTCAAAAGATAGTTGCATCCATTGCTCCTACAATCTATGGCTTGGAAACTGAAAAAGAGGCCTTGGCTTTACAGCTTTTTGGAGGTGTGCCCAAATACATGCCAGATGGAACAAGAATAAGGGGAGATATGCATATCCTCCTTGTTGGTGATCCTGGCACCGCCAAAAGCCAGCTATTGCGCTACATTTCTGAGCTTGCTCCCCGTAGCATCTATACTTCTGGAAAATCAAGTAGTGCTGCTGGTCTGACAGCGAGTGCGGTAAAAAGTGATGAATTTGGTGAGGGAAACTGGACACTTGAAGCGGGTGCTTTAGTTCTTGCGGACTTAGGAATAGCTTGTGTTGATGAACTGGATAAAATGTCTCCAAAGGATAGAGAAGCTTTGCATCAGGCAATGGAACAGCAAGAAATAAGTGTTGCAAAAGCTGGAATAAATGCGACATTAAAAGCAAGATGTGCATTGCTGGGAGCGGCGAATCCAAAACTTGGCAGATTTGAAGAAGAAATACCTATTGCGGAGCAAATAAATATACCTCCAACGCTTCTTTCAAGATTTGATCTGATTTTTCCATTAACTGATAAACCAGATAAAGAAAGGGATGAAAAAATGGCAACTCATATATTAGAAGCGCATAGATACGGAGAAAGATTGCAGAAGGAAAAAAACTTAGAAATAGATAAAATGAAACCATTTTTTGAGCCAGAATTTTTGCGAAAATATGTAGCATATGCAAAGAGAAATGTACACCCTGAAATGACCACAGAGGCGGCAGAGAAAATTAAAAAATACTATGTTGAAACGAGGGGCAGGTCAAAAGAGGTAATTCCTTTCACCCCCCGCCAACTGGAGGCGTTCATAAGAATAGCGGAGGCGTCCGCCAGAATGCGTTTATCAAATGTTGTAACTGTAGAAGACGCGGAAAGAGCGATTAGTATTATGGAATATTTCTTGACTAAAGTAGGAATGGAGAAAGAATTTGATATGTTTGATATAGATAAAATCGCCACTGGTATATCAAAAACTCAAAGGGATAAGATGGTCATTATTACGGATATAATAAGAGATATATGCAAGGGAACAGATTCATCCGCAAGTGTTGAGGAAATAATTAGCAGAGCAATTGAGCAAGGAATGGAAAAAGAGACGGTTGAAAATCTGCTTGCAAAAATGAGGAGAGAGGGGATAATATATGAGCCAAAAAATGGGAGATACAGACTCACAAATGAATAATATCTTTATGAAGATATATAAAATGGGCGATGATGTACTTATTGCGGCTTGTGATGCTGAACTTTTAGGAAAAATCCTTGTAAGCGATGAAATTGAGTTTAAGGTTTCTGAAGGTTTTTATAAAGATGTTTTAGGGGATGAAAAACTTTTTAAAAAGAATTTAAGTTTGGCAACAATAGGTAATCTTATAGGGGAGAGATGTGTTAGATGTGCGATTGAAATGGGTCTTGTTGACCCCGAAAATGTTATAAGGATTGGTGGAATTCCTCATGCTCAGTTTGTAATAATATAATATGTTCTGTGTAGAATGCGGTAAGGAAGGAAAAACATATGAAGGATTATGCCTGGATTGCTACTTGAAAAAAGAATTGATAAAAATACCCGATGAAATAAAACTAACTATTTGCAGTAATTGCGACGCATATAAAATAAAGGAAAAATGGCTTAGAGGAGATTTCAGAAAGGATATAAAAGAGTATATAAAAAAGAATATAGAAGCAAGTATATTTTTTGAAATTGAAATGGAGGAAAATAAAATAATATGCAAAGGTTTTTTTGAAGGAAGAGAGATTTTAAGGGAGAAAGAAATAAAAATAAAGTTAAAAGAAAGCCTTTGCGATCAATGCTCTTTATTCAGGGGAGGATATTATGAGGCAATTTTGCAGATAAGAGGTGCGGATAGCGAGGAGGAAAAATTTATTGATGAATTTGTTAAAAAAAGTGTGGAGGAAAAAAAATCATTTATATCAAAAAAAGAGAGGGTAAAGGGAGGGATAGATTATTATATAGGAAATAAAAAAGTTGCATCTAATATAGCAAAAGAGTTGAAAGAAGAGTTTAATGCGGAGCATAATCTTTCCTCCTCCTTGTTCGGGATGAAGGAAGGGAAGAGAATTTATAGAGACACCCATCTTATAAGGCTGCCGGAGTATAAAGTAAATGATTTTGTTATTTTGGGTGAAAATTTGTATAGAATAGTTTCAATAAATAAAAGAGTTGAAATGGAGGGAATAAATGGGGAAAGGAAAATAATATATAAAAATGATTTGAGATTCGCGAATAAAGTTGATGTAAATAAAAGAAATGGAATATTACTGCATGAAGATGAAATGGGAATATATGTAATGGATGAAAAAACATACAGAACAATTTTCTTTAACAAACCAAAAAATTGGAAAAAAGGAAAAGAAATAAAAATATTTGAATGGAAGGAAAATCTTTATTTGCTGGTAGAATGAAGGCCATATCCTTTGATCTGGATGGAACTCTTGTATCAACAGATTATGTAGATGCGGTATGGTTAGAAAAAATTCCAGAGATATATGCGTTAAAATATGGAGTATCTTTCGAAGAAGCAAAGGAATATGTAGAGAAGGAATATTTAAAGATCGGCCCGGAGGCGCTTGAATGGTATGATCTCGATTACTGGATAAAGAAATTTGATTTGAATGTAAAATCAGAAGATATTCTTGAAAGTTGCATAGAAAATCTTCATCTATATCCTGATGCTCTAAAAATTCTTGAAAAATTAAGCAAAAAATATGAATTAATTATAATATCAAACGCATCTCGTGAGTTTATAAATATAGAGACAGAATTTCTTGGCATTAAAAAATATTTTAAAAGAATATTTTCATCAGTTAGTGATTTTAAGAAAACAAAAAAAGATGAAGAAGTTTACAGAAAAGTATGTGAAATTATTGGAAAAAATAGCAATGAAATAGTTCATGTTGGAGATAATTACGAATTTGACTATTTAGTGCCATTAAAAGCTGGTATAAAATCATTTTATCTTGATAGAAAAGGAATTATGAATGGAGAAGATGTGATAAAAAATCTTCTTGAACTAGAAGAAAAGATAAATTTTTAAAATAAATAGCATTAATTTCATGCATGAAAAAGATTTTTTCGAAAATATAAAAAATGAAAATTTGAAAAAGCATATGATTGCGGTTTCTGCTATTATGAAAAAACTCGCTAAAAAATTCAATGAAGATGAAAATATTTGGCGACTGGTTGGTTTGCTTCATGATATAGATTATGAAATTGCAAGTGTTGAAGAGCATGGTAAAATATCCGCAGAAATGCTCAAAGAAAAGCTTCCAGATTTTGCGCTCAATGCAATAAGGGCTCATAATGAGAGGACCGGATTTAAGGCTACTAATAGAATTGATTACTCTCTTATTGCTTGTGATGCTATTTCCGGGCTTATAGTTTCAACCGCTCTTGTAATGCCAAATAAAAAAATATCAGAAATAAAGATTGATACACTTAAAAACAAATTCAAGGATAAATCATTTGCCAAAAAAATTGACAGGGAGAGAATAAAATATTGCGAGAAAATAGACCTATCTTTAGATGAATTTTTCTCAATATCACTTGAGGCAATGAATGAAATAGCGGATAAAATTGGTTTATAAAATTATTGTATCTTCTCTGTCCTCACCTGTAGAAACTATTTTTATGGATGTTTTTAAAAAATCTGATATAAAGTCTATATATTTTACAGCATTTTTTGGCAAATCTTCATATTTCCTTTTTCCCCTCACACCATCCCATCCATCAAATTCTTCATAAATTGGCTTGCACTTTTCAAGTATTTCTACTGATGACGGAAATTTTTCTACTGTCTTCCCTTCATATTCATAAGCTATGCAAACCTTAACTTTTTCAAGCCCGTCAATGACATCAAGTTTAGTTAAAGCAATTTCATCAACTCCATTTACCCTTACCGCATATTTTGCGGAAACTAAATCAAGCCAGCCACATCTCCTTTTCCTTCCTGTTGTTGTGCCATATTCATGCCCCTTCTCCGCCATGTGGGCTCCTTCCCTCCCAATTTCTTCTGTTGGCATTGCTCCCATTCCAACTCTTGTTGTATATGCTTTCATCACTCCTATAATCCTGCCTATTTTTTTCGGACTTATTCCCGCACCCGCACAAACACCTCCAGCGATGGTATTGGAAGAAGTGGTGTATGGATATGTACCATGGTCTATATCAAGTAAAAATCCTTGAGCTCCTTCAAATAGAATTTTTTTCTCATCTATTATACTGTTTAGGAAATAGGAAGTATCATCAACATATTTCTCAAGTTTTTTCCCATAAAATATGTATTCCTTAAAAATCTCATCTTCATTTAATTCAATTCCATAAGAAGAAAATATTTTTTGTTTTATTGAAAATATTCTTTTAATTTCCTTCTTAAGCCTGCTTTCATCTATAATATCAATCATCCTTATACCATGTCTTGCGATTTTATCAGAATAGCATGGACCAATTCCTCTTTTAGTTGTGCCAATTTTTTTATCTTTCATAAGCTCTTCCTGAATTGAGTCAAAAATTTTATGGTAAGGCATTATAACATTTGCCCTATCACTTATCATCAAATCTACTTCTATGCCATTTTTTTTAAGCATTTCTATTTCATCAATTAAAACACTTGGATCAACAACAACACCATTCGCAATAACCGTTTTTTTCCCTCTTATAGCGCCAGATGGCATCAAGTGAAATTTAAATGATTTACCCCCAACAACAACTGTATGGCCTGCGTTGCTACCGCCCTGATATCGCACGATGCAATCCGCAAAAGATGAAAAATAATCGGTTATTTTTCCTTTTCCTTCATCCCCCCATTGCAGACCAACAATTACTTCAGAAGGCATTATAATCCAATTGATATTTTTCCTTCTTTTTTCAACTTTTCCATGTTTTCTTCAACAAATTTCTCTATATCTTCCTCGTTCGCCATCTGTTTGGCGTGGATATTAAATTCCTCAAGCATCTTCATTGCTTTTTCATATCTCTCCTTTCTTTCTTTTCTTATAGAAATTATTTTATTTCTCATTTCAATCGCTTTTGCATGATATTCATCCGCTTTCTTCTTTAGTTCCATATAATCTTTATGTTTTTCATTTGCTTTATTTATAAGTTTTGATATTTCTTCTACAATTTTTAAAAATTTGTTATGTTGCTCCTGACTGCTTTGATAAAGTTTAATTACTATTTCATGCTCCTTATCCGCTTCCGCAAACAGTTTATTTATTGATTCTTCCAAATTCTCTAAATCTACTTCAACTTTTTGCTGGTTGTCTAGCTCCTTCTTTAATATTTCATATTCCTTCTTTTTTTCCTTTATTTCTTTTATTAATTTTTCCTCCTCCTTTGGGGAGAGTGGAACTGTTTCCTGCTGATATTCAAGATTTTTTATTTCTATCCTGAGCTCTTCCGCTCTTATAAAAGTATTATTGCTCTGATATTTTTTTCTTTGCTCCTTTTTCTTTTTTATTAATTCCTTTGCCTGCTGATGATATTCATCTCTTCTCTTTTTATGCTCTCTCATCTGTCTTACAAGCTCATCTCTAAGAGCCTTTGTCTTTTCCATTTCCTCAATTAACTTCTTTTTCTCCTCATTTAATAAATCTCTTTCCTCTTTTATTAACTTAGCTTTTTTATTAAATTCGTCTCTTTTTTCACATAACTGGCGATACTTTTCCTCCGCTTTTTCAAGTTCTTTCTTCAACTCTTGTGACGGCAGGGATGAAAGCTCTTCCATTAAGATAGTAATATTATCTATAATAAAAATTTTTGGATGAGTTATGAAATTGTAAAGAAATTTTCTTCAACATTTATTACTAAAAATGCACTCTTAAATCATTCTTCCATTGCAATCCCATTTTTGTTATTATTGTTCATGCACTCCTAAATCCAGTTTAGTAATAAGATGAATTTGAATGAATTGCCAGAGTTTCAGGCAGATTCCAGCGCAATATTTTTATGGGCCCGGCCGGATTTGAACCGGCGACCATCTGGTTATGAGCCAGACGCTCCACCTGGCTAAGCTACGGGCCCATAAAATAATAGCAATTTGTAAATTTATTTTTTTCTATGCCCCATTTCAGTTTTTGCAATAGTGAATATTAAAAATCAAAATACTTAAATATAAAAAAGTATTACACTTTCATAAAAAAGTAATACGATGATAAAATGTGGCTGATAACAACACTCATATTTGCGATCATTGCAACAATATTGCATATCTCAATAAAAAAATATAGATTGAATTATCTAGCTTTAATGCTATGGGGAGCATTTCTGATGATATTTGTTGACCATGTCCTTGGCTATGAAGGAGGTGCTTTTTTAGAATATGAAACCGAAGGATTAATAAACAATGGAATCATTCTTGGAATTGTTATGTTAATTCCAGTCCTTATAATATGGCTTGCGCTGGTAGTAATTGAAGAAAATAAGAGGTGATAAAATGGCGTGTTTCCTATTGCCCGCAGCCGCGGGCGTGGCGAGCCTGGTAGCGAGAAGGAAGGTGCATAAAAAATACAGGATGGATGTGCTAAATGCTATGCTATGGGGTGGAGTTGCAATGCTTGCGGTCGAGCACATAGCCCACAGAGAAATAGTGCCTTATCCACCATTCCTTACCGCTGGAATTAGCGAAGTGATTCCAGAAATGCTGAAGATTGGTGTGCCAATGACATTAATAATATTTGCGGTATGGGCAACAATTGTCGCAATAACAGGGATAATTCCAAAGAAGAAAGAATTAAAAGTTGAATAGACGGAATTCACCAAGGATTTCATAAAAATTCTCTGCTTTTCTATTGTAAAATAGGTGGCTCTTGCATTTGCAATCGCTCGAGCCAAATTTTGGAATAATTTCAAAAACTCCGAGTTTTTTTGCTATATCGCATTCTTCCTTAATTTTGCTTTCTTTGTAAAAAATTTTTTTTATTTTTCCTTTTTCAATTAAATAATCAATATGCCATCTTTTCTTTTTATCCTTTCTTAAATGCCTTTCTAATCTTTTTTCAATGCTGTTCATTGCGGAGCCAACATAAGCATAATAACCTTTTTTGAAATAAATCCCTCTCTTTCCAACTCTTATTTTTTTATCTTTGTCAATTTCAATTATGAGGATATAAGTCCCTTTCATCTGAATATATCTTTTATATCAAATTCCTTCATCTTATCTTTTGCAAAAACCCATCCATTTTTTATTTCAACGTATCCTTCTTTCTCATACTCTTTAAGCAAATTTCTCATTATCTTCATTTCTTTTTTCATTTCCTCTTCAAATTTATCAATTTTTATTCTACCTCTCTTCTTTATACTAACAAGAACAAGCATTATTGTTGCCATGATTATATCTTTAGCAAGCAATTTCTCCGCAAATTCATCCTCCACTTCCTCCATTTCTTCACTGATATGTAACCCAAGAAGAATTAATCCGTCTGTAACAAGTTTTCCAGTCCAAGTAAGCTTATAATAACCATTTTCCTTTTTTATAAAATGGACTTCTCTTAATGCTGATAATGCTCTGTTAAAAGTAGCGGTTGATATTTTTGTTTCCTCCTGCAGTTCTTTCCATCTTATTTTTTCTTTTTCCCTTAAAACAATCAATATCTTTATAACATTCTCTTTGAATAATTTGAAAATTTTGTATACTGTATCATTTTTTTTCATGAGAATATAATAATCTAATTTAATAAACTTTGGGAAAACAAAATATTTTGAAGCCAAATGTTATTGGTTTGAAGCCAAATTTATATACTTGGTACTCATATACCAATATGCTATATTACCTTTTACCATTAATTGCAGGGCTAATTGCTCAATATATAGATGGAAGTTTAGGAATGGGTTATGGTGTATCCTCTTCTTCCATTCTTGTTGCTGCTGGATTTATGCCTGCGCTCGTATCCGCTTCCGTGCACATGGCGGAAACATTTACAACATTTACATCTGGAATAAGCCATTTCAAATTTGGAAATGTTGATAAGGACATTCTGCTCCCTCTTATATTTCCTGGGATAATTGGCGGTGCTATAGGGGCGTATATTCTCTCAGATATAATTCCTACTAAAGCGGTTAAAATAGTTGTCAGCTTTATTTTGCTCTCCCTCGGTCTTGTAATATTTTTAAGATTTTACTTTGGGAAAATAAGGAAAAGGGAGGGAAATTTTTCAAAAAGATTTTTGATTGTTGTTGCCCTTGCTGGCGGGTTACTTGATGCAATAGGAGGTGGGGGATGGGGGCCAGTTTGCACTTCTTCGCTAGTTGCGACTAATAAGAGAGAGCCAAGAAAAGTTATTGGATCCGTGAATTTGGCGGAGTTTTTTGTAACTCTTGCGATAACAACAACATTTGCAATAACTCTTGGAATAGAGAATTTCCTATGGAGTATAACCCTGCCCCTGATAATAGGAGGCATTATAGCAGCCCCATTAGCTGCATACACTTGCAGGAAAATACCATCTATTTTACTCGGGAGCATGGTTGGAATATTGCTTATAGTAATTAATGCAAGAACAATAATTTCATCCTTTATATCAGTAAATTTCTTAGTGATTTTATCTATAATGGTTTTGATATTTGCGGCTCTTTTAATCATTAAATATGCCAGGATGGAAGAAAAAATTTTGGAGGAACAAGAATGAAAATAGATATGAAGGATGTTGAGTATATAACCGAGACAAGTGTAACAATAAGGGGAAGCAGGAGAAGGACAACTCTGCCAAAATATATAGTTGAAAAAATTGGAATAAAAGACGGAGATAAAATAAGATGGATATTATTCAAAGATGGAACAATTTATTTGATGAAAGTAGAGTAGAAAATTTTAAGTAGATTTTTATATTGAAAGTTTATAACAATTTAAATTCAAAAGGTGATATGAATGAAAAAAGATAAGAAAGATGAAATGAGAAAAAAGCTCGAGGATTTAGAAGAAGTCCTTAGATACAATGAAGCGGTTCTTGAAGAGATATACGAAACACAGGAATCAATGTTCTCCATATTTGCGGATCTTGTTAAATTGATAAGCAGAATGTATCAAGAAATGAAAATAGATGATAAGGAATTGAAATCATGTATGAATAGATTAAGAGAAACCTTTATTGACGAAGGGGAGTATTTTATAAAAAAGGAGATTAATAAAAATAATGATTTCTCAGTCGCATATACATAAAATATTTGCAGAAAGATTATCTGAAGAAATTAGGAAGGGAAATATAAAAAACAAAGATGACTTGTTAAAAATAAAAAAGAGGATAGCAAAAGAACTGGGGATAAATGTCCCACAAAATTCAGAAATACTGCCTTTTGTAAAAGATGAAAAAATAAAGGAAATTTTAATCAGGAAACCCGTAAGGACAATTTCAGGTGTTGCAATAGTGGCGGTGATGGCTTCCCCATTCCATTGCCCCCATGGAAGATGCCTCCCATGCCCTGGCAACCCACCAGAAAGCGCTCAGAGCTATACAGGATATGAGCCTGCTTCACTTCGTGCTAGAAGAAATGATTATGACCCTTATCTGCAAGTAAAAGATAGATTGAGGCAATTTTCATGCATTGGACATCCGAGTGATAAAATTGAATTAATTGTGATGGGTGGAACTTTTCCAGCAAGAGATTTTCTATATCAGGAATGGTTTATAAAGAGATGCTATGATGCAATGAATGAAATTAATTCAACATCTCTTGAAGAAGCTAAAAAAATAAATGAGAAAGCAAAGCACAGATGTGTTGGTCTCACAATAGAAACGCGCCCGGATTGGTGCAGGTTGCAACATGTTGAAAAAATGCTTGAATTTGGGACAACCAGGGTTGAGCTTGGGGTACAAATCCTTGATGACAAAATTCTTTATGAAATAAATAGAGGACATACTGTAAAAGATGTTATGGATGCAACCAGGATTTTAAAAAATGCTGGATTCAAAGTATGCTATCATATAATGCCCGGTTTGCCTTCTAGCAATAGAGAAAATGATATAGAATGCTTTAGGAAAATTTTTATTGATGAGAGATTCAGACCGGATATGTTAAAAATTTATCCAACTCTGGTTGTTAAACCATCGAAATTGTATGAAAAATGGGAGAGAGGTGAATATAAAGCAATTAGGGAAGAGGAGGCAATTGATATAATTTCAGAAATGAAGAAATATGTGCCTGAATGGGTAAGGATACAGAGGATAGAGAGAGATATCCCCTCTTATTTAGTCGAAGATGGGGTAAAAAAGAGTAATTTAAGGGAGTTAGTTCAACAGCGTTTACAAGAAGAAGGAGCTAGATGCAGATGTATAAGGTGCAGGGAAATAAGGGATAGAAAAGTTGATGATTTTGAGTTAAGGAGGAGAGATTATATAGCAAGTGATGGAAGAGAGATTTTTCTTTCAATTGAGAATGGGGAGATGGACTTAATTATTGCATATTGCAGATTAAGAATAGCAAATAATTTTGCTATTGTAAGGGAGCTAAAAGTTCATGGCTCTATGGTTGAAATTGGAAAAAGAAACGATGAAAAATGGCAGCATAAAGGATTTGGAAAAATTTTGATAGATAAAGCGGAAGAAATAGCAAGCAAATCAAAAAAAGAGAGAATTTTTGTTTTAAGCGGTGTTGGTGCAAAAGAATATTATAGCAAACTCGGTTACAGTGATGACGGATTTTATATGAGTAAAAATTTATGTGAATAGAGATATGTATGGCTTTATAAGATAAGCGGTTACAGATATTATATAAAAACCAGCGAGAGTTAAATAAAAATTAACCCATAATTCATTGTTTTCAAGATTTACAGGGGAAAAATCTATTTTAAATAGTTTGTATAGCATCCAAGCGGTTGGAATCAAAAGAATAAATAAAGCAGACAGTTCTATAGGGATTAAGCCAAATTTTATATAAATAGCAAGAAGCAAAAAGGAAAAAATTGAGAGAATAAATATTATGAAAGATAATTTTTTAATCCCATGATAAACAACGGGCGTTATTATACCATGTTTTCTATCTCCTTCTATATCATCAAAGTCCTTCGTGTTTTGCCACGCAAGAACCCAAATTGCAATTACACTCCCAAGGAGCCATGGCACCTTATCAAAAACATATTGCGGAAACACAACGCACCAGGAAGCAGGCACAGGCATCAATCCGCGGGATATTGCAAGAGATACGGTATTAAGCCAGAGCCTCTTTTTAAGCCTGAATGGTTCAAGATTATACAAAATTCCAGAAAATAAAAATAAAATCATGAAGATGCCATAATATGTGTTGATTAAGAAACCAATAATAACAGTAAAAATTGAAAGGATTAGAGCCATCAACTGGGCTTTTTCTACACTTATTTCTCCTTTTGCAATTGGTCTATATCCTTTTTTATTTGATTTATCAATTTCCACATCCTCCACTTGATTCATTATCTGTCCAACCGCCTGTGCAAAAGATAGAGCAACCGATGCAAAAAATATTTTATCAATATTCTGCCAGAATATATCTAAACTTTTGTAAATTGACAGCTGTAATAAAACGCCAAAAAATATGGATATAAATGGGGCAATAAGAGTGAAAGGCCTCATCAGCATTATCCATGGTTTTATCCTCATGAAAATCAATAATAAATAAATAGCAATGTTTTAAATGTTTTGGTTCAAAAATAGAATAGAGAATGAAAAATAAAAATAGGGAAGAATCAGAGCCAGTCTATGCCTATTGTAAGAAGCGAAGCTCCCATTATGAATTGTGCATTTGGTATTCCATATCCTATCTTTCCAAAGTCAATATATGCTCCAACAAATCCGCATATTATGAGTGTTTGTGTCCCAACCATATCCCAGTATTCAATTCTTGGAGGCAATAAATGGAAACTAAGAGAGGCAGTATAGCCGAGCAAAAAATACTGAACCACTATAGGGCGGAACATGAAGCCAAGGAACGCTTCTCCTGGATAAAGAGGAATAAATGAGAATCCGCTTCCAAAGCTTATAAGTGGTGGCATCAAGTCAAATTTAGGGTTAAGAAAGTTTGGTATAAAACTTGCAATAAAACCCGCTGGCAAAATCCCAAGCTCTACAAGTTCATTTAAAAAATCTTCAATAATTTGAACTGCTCTATTCTTTTCCTCATCATTTGAAGAACTCTTTATTATTTTTACCGCTTCCTGCGCCTTTTCATATTTTGATGATAATCTCTTTGCATCTGGCTCTAATATATGAACTGTTTTCTTTGCATTTCCATTTGGAGAAATTATTGTTACCTCAACAGGCAATTCTTTTTTGTTTGCGCCAGCACTTATGAAAGGCGTCGCTAAAAGGGCAACCGTTATCGCAAGGACGAGTGTTTTTTTTCCCCATCTCATTCATATCACCTTATAAGGAAATTATAAATCAATATTTATTTATTTCGGCTATATCTTTAAAAATTTCATTTTTTATTAAAAAATCTGGCTGGATAAAGGGGATGAATTCAAAATCATATTTAATATCAATTAAAATAAGATTTTCTGGTTTGGCCAATCCAAAATTTATCCTCTCCTCCTTTTTTAAAGCTTTCTTCACATCCTCTATATCATATTTTCCCTCACCCACTCCTAAAACCGCTGCCATTATTCTTCTTATCTGGTTCCAAAGGAAAAATTTTCCCTCAAAATCAAATTTTATTATTTTTCCTTTTATAACTTCTATTTTATCTATTCTTGAAATTGTTCTTCTTTTATCCTTAACAAAATAAGCAAAATCATGCTCTCCTTCGAAAATTTTAACCGCTTCAATCATTTTTTTGATATCATAACCTCTATCATATACATAATACCTGTATCTCTTACTCTTGCAATGTCTTGGATTAAAATTTTCATCAACATATGCATATCCGAAAATCCATATCCTTCTAGAATTTTCAAATATTCTCAAAGCATTTCCTCTGCAATTAAATGATATTACATTTGCAATTGCACTCACCCCTCTATCTGTTCTTGCAGCATATTGGAATTTTGCCTCTTTTATATCTTTAACAATTTTGCTTTTCTTTAAAATTTTTAGTATTTCTCCTTCCACTGTTTCCTTTCCTTTCTGCCTCGCAAATCCATTGAATAATGTTCCATCATAACCTATTTTCAATGCTATGCGCATGATTAAAATATTTAATTTATATTTAAATTTATGAAAAAAGAATATGTAAAATTGCTTTGTTGTCCATATTGCAAGGGAAATTTAATCTTAAAAGTTGAGAAAGAAGATGAAAAAGAAATAATAGCTGGAAAGTTTGAATGCAAAAAATGCGAAAAAGAATATGAGATAAAAAATGGGATACCAATTATGATTTGAGGTTGGAAAATGTTTCCTTTATTGCTTCCTCAACCAAATCCATTGCATTATTCATTTGTTCTTCATTTATGCAAAGAGGGGGTATATATCTTATAGCACTTTCCCCGCACCCGATTAAAAGAATTCCCTTTTTAAAGCATCTCTCAACAATTTCATCCCTTGCTTTTGGAAAAACCTTCTTGCTCTTCTTATCCTTTACTATTTCAGTGGCTCTCATTAATCCTATCCCCCTAGCATCCCCGACTATCTCATATTTTTCAACAAATTCTTGCAATCTCTTGCCCATCAACTTCCCTTGCTTCTCCGCATTTTTAATCAAACCCTTTTCAAGCAATTCAATAGTTGCAAGAGATGCGGCGCAAGCCACCGGGTTGCCCCCGAACGTGGTGGAATGAGCGCCCTTTACTCCAAAATCAATTTTTGATGGATAAATGCAGGCGGATAAGGGCAAGCCAGACGCTATTGCCTTTGCGGTTGTTATTATATCAGGTTGAATGCCAAAATGTTCAATTGCCCACATCTTACCAGTTCTTCCGAATCCCGCTTGGATTTCATCATCAACAAGCAATATATTCTTTTCTTCTAAAAATTTCTTAAGTGTTTTAAAGAAGTTTTTAGGAGGCACAACATATCCTCCTTCTCCTTGAATTGGTTCAGAGAAAAAGGAAGCAACTTCATCGCTCGGGAGAAAATGCTTGAAAATATATTCTATATAATTTATAACCGCATTTGTTAGCTCATCTGGCTCTTCATACCCATCTATTCCAAAAGGATTTCTATAAGGATTTGGATATGGAATATGCACCACCCCTGGCATCCAAGGAAAGAATCTTTGCTTATGAACTATTTTGCTAGCGGTTAGTGCAACTGCTCCCATTGTTCTTCCGTGGAAGGCTCCTATAAAGGATATGAAGAATTTCTTATTTGTAGCCCATCTTGTCAATTTTATTGCACATTCTATAGCTTCCGCACCACTATTGCCGAAGTAAACTTTTTTATTCCATTTGCCAGGAGTGATATTGGCTAGCTTCTCCGCTAAATCAACTTGGACTTTATAATAATAATCTGTTCCCGCAAAGTGAATGAATTTTTCCGCTTGCTTTTTTATTGCTTCCACAACCTTTGGATGAGCATGTCCAACATTTACAACTCCTACACCAGAGACAAAATCAAAAAATATATTTCCATCAACATCTTCAAAAACAATTCCTTTTGCTTCCTTAACAACCGCTGGAGATGCTTTTGTTGTATTTGCAATATATTTTTCATCTCCTTCTATTATCTTCTTGGCATTTCTACCAGGAACATTTTTAACTACTGGTTTTTTTTCCTTTCCAGTTATCATATAGTTGAAATGCTTTCCAATTTAAAAAATTTCCTAACGAGGGAAAAATTTAAAGTTAAATCTTTAATATTTAGTAATGATTTATTCAAATTCATCGATAAATTCTTTTGAGGCATGCCCATATAGATTTAAATTAATGTATATTGATAAAATTAAACCGATTAGAAAAAGTGTTGAAACTTTTATGGGAAACAGGGTTCATGAGGCTCTTGAAAAATTGTACAGGGATAAGATATATGAAAAAACATGCTCTTTGGAAGAGCTTCTCGAATTTTATAATAATAGGTGGGAAAAAGAAATGAATCCCCAAATTTTTGTTGCGAAAGAATATGATATAAGCAATTACAAGAAAATGGGTGAGAGATATTTAATTGACTATTACAATACATATAAACCATTTGATGAAGGTAAAATAATAGCATTAGAAAAAAAAGTTTTATTTCCCATAAATGAAAAATATTGGGTGGCGGGGGTTATTGATAGAGTAATGGAGGTAGATGAAAAATATGAAGTACATGACTATAAAACCTCAGTCCATTTGCCAACCAAACAGGAAATAGAAAATGACCCTCAACTTGCAATATATGCTTTATCCCTAAAATACATGTATGATATTGAGGAAATTGAACTTGTATGGCATTTTCTCGCTTTTAATAAGGAAATAAGAATTAGGAAAGAAAATTATGAGGATATAAGGGAAAATTTGATTTATAAGATAAAAAAGATAGAAAAGGCAATAAAAGAAAATGATTTTCCAGCAATAGAATCAAGTTTATGCGATTATTGTGAATACCAGCAAATTTGCCCCATTTTCAGGCACAGATGGTGCGAAGATGAAGAAAGCTCTTCTCTTGTAAATAAATACTGGGAGGTATGCGGTAAAATTTCTGAAATGAAAGAGATTCAGAAACAGCTAAGGGAGAAATTGATTGAATATGCAGAAAAAAACAAACTTGATAGGATATATGGAATAGGAAAATATGTGGATATTAAAAAATATAAAAATATAAATTTTAAAGAGCAAGATAAATTGAAGGAGATTTTGAAAGATTGCAATTTGTATGAAAATTATTCAAAAATTGATTTAATATCTCTATCAAATGATTTCATTTCAAAAAATCTTCCAGAAGAATTATATGATAAAATAAAGCATTTGGCGGAGGAAAAGAAAGATATAAGGGTTTATCTGAGGGAAATGGAAGAATAGAGTTTATTCAACAAAAATTTTTAGTTTTTTAATTGCCTCAATTTTATCTTTCTTTCCTATTTTTGCCTCCTCTAAGCTCTGAATTAAAATATTCGTTGCTTCATCCATTGCTTTTCTATTAACTGGATAAGGTACTCCATCTTTTCCTCCAACTGCAAATGAATATTTAACCGGATCATTCCATGAAGGAGGGCATCCATAAATGAGGTCAGAGATATAGGCAAGAGCTCTTACAGTAGATGCTCCAATTCCCTTTATTGCAAGCATTTCTTCAAAATTTCTTGGTTGAATTTCATACGCTTCTCTCAGGGCATTCCAGTTTATTTTTTCCGGCATTCTTAAAGCAAGCATTTTTCCATCAAGAGTTGATTGATAAAGCTTGCAGGATCTAATTTTCATAAATTGCTTATAAACCCAGGAAGGTTTTTCCTTTACAATATCAACGCTCACATTTCTTGCTTCCTCGCTTTCTTTGTCCGTCATATTTAAAGCAATACCTTTTTTCCCTATTATTCCAGAATGGGGTTCTTCCACAAAATTTTTGATCTTCCATATCCAATGGTATCTTCTTGCATATCTATTTTCCTTATCCATCCCTTGCTGGATTACAATCCATCTCCCGTATGAATCAAAAATTATCATATGGTGATAAAGTTCATAGCCATCCTGAAGTGCTGCACTATCAACCTTTGCGGTCATCCTGCTTGCATAAGAGATTTTATCATAAATCTCCCCAGCCTTCTCCTCAATTTCCTCAAGTGTTCTTTTTGCCATTCCTTTTCCCCCAGCTGCCATAATTCCATATTTGGAAAGCGCCTCCTTGAGGCAGGCGCAAGTAACAGTGGTGGTGCCTGAAGAATGCCAGTCATAGCCCAATACGCAGGAGAAGCTTTGGAACCAGTAGGGATTGGAAAGAAGTTCGAGCAGTTTTTCCTCACCATATTCTTCTATTATGATCGCAGAAATTGCATCCGCTAGCCTTACCATTCTTTTATACAGCCAGGCGGGTGCTTTTCCGTAGTGCAGGGGTAAATCCGCTATACCAGTTTTTTCCACAATATTAAATTTTTTTTGAATATAAACTTAAGGGAAAAAATATAAATCCTGAAGGCATTCATTTCATGAAGAAAGTTGTGGTAACATTTGCGGTATTGGTATTGCTGATTACATATTTCAACGGAGAAGTTAAATCTGAGAATAAAAAAATTGATTACAGAGTAATAAAATATGCTTTTCCAATAGGAACAAAAATAGAGAGGATTGATGTAATTCCATTAAATGTCAAAGAAACACATGTTTTCAATAAAAAATCTATAAGTTTTATTGCGGATAATATGAGGGAAAAGAAACTTTATATGGAATATGAAATACCTGAAAAATGGTATGAATATAGTATAGGGGTTGGGATGGATAAAGGAGAGAGATGTATATTTTTAACCCTTTATCTTTACAATATAATATCTTCAAGTGATAAATTCTATGAGGCAAGCGACTTTGATATAAAAATTGATTATTCTTTGCCAGAGAAAACATTCGCTTCAGCATATGATTTCCTAATAATTTCTCCTGATGCATGGGTAAGCGAGCTATCTTTGCTTAAAGAGCATAAGGAGAGCAAGGGAATAAAAACAATAGTAGTAGGGTTAAGTGAAATTTATACTCATCCATCTGCTGTGCATGGAAGAGATGATGCAGAAAAGGTGAAGTATTTCATAAAGAATGCAATTGAGGAATGGGGAATAAAATATGTAATGCTTGTTGGAGGAAGAGCTTTTGGATATCAGGAAAAGTGGATTATGCCAGTAAGATATACAAATCTTGATGATAGAAGTGGATGGGAAACCAGTTATTTGAGCGACTTATATTTTGCAGATATATATAAATATGAAAATGGCTCGATCGCTTTTGAGGACTGGGATAGCAATGGAAATGGAATATATGCGGAATGGAAGGGAATGAAAAGAGATAACCTGGATCTATATCCTGATGTTTATGTTGGCAGGCTTGCTTGCAGGAATAAATATGAGCTAAAAATAATGATTGATAAGATAATTAATTATGAGAATAAACCATTTGAGAATTTCAAAAAATTCATATTAGTCGGTGGCGATTCCTATGACGACAACCATAAATACATTGAAGGTGAGCTCGCTACATGGGAAGCTTACAAATACATGCAAGATTTTGAGGCAATAAAATTATGGGCATCTGAAATAGATTTAAGTTCAAAAAATATAGTGAATGCGATAAATGAAGGGGCGGGTTTTGCATATTTTTGTGGGCATGGAAATCCAATGAGCTGGAGCACTCATAAACCTGGAAATTTCAATGAGTGGGAAGAAGGTCTGCAAATCTTTGATATGCCATTTTTGAGAAATGGATATGAATTACCCATTGTAGTTATAGGTGGATGCCATAATAGCCAATTCAATGTGAGCATATTCTATTCATTTGATAAGGAGAAAGTCTGGAAGGGTGAAAACGCTCCAGAATGCTGGAGCTGGTGGTTTACACGCAAAATAAATGGCGGGGCTATAGCAACGATTGGAAATACCGGGCTTGGTTACCATGGAAGTGAGGATGAAAACAAAGATGGAATTCCTGATTATTTGCAGGTTTTGGATGGATGGCTTGAAATAAACTTTTTCAGAATATATAAGGAAGGGGTTGATATTCTAGGGATGCTTCACTCACAGACAATAAAAGAGTTTATAGATTATTTCCCTGGAGATTCAAATATGCCATTGAAATATATTATAGATGTAAAAGTTGTTCAGGAATGGCTATTGCTTGGTGATCCTACTCTTAAGATAGGTGGCTATAGAGAGTAAATTATTGCGGAAATAATTATAACCAATATTGCAGGAGGGAGAAGGAGTTTATATAAATCCGTGAGCTTTGGCTTGAAATACTCGTATGTCAGTACTAAACAAGGATGAACAGGAGATACCAAATAACCAATGAACGAGGAAATATATAATAAGCTCACTAGTTTGATATCAAATATAAAGGGAGATAGTAAAGGATAGAGTATTCCAATTGCTGCCAAATTATTTGCGGTGATTGTTCCAACCAAAAATGGGATTATTGCTATCATTGCCACTGGATTAAAATTTGAGAGATAGGAATATATTATTTCCGGGGCTTTCATCGAAATTATCATATTTTTCAAAAGCATTATTCCAAATATTGCAATTAATAAGCTAACTAATCCTTTTTTTAAAAAATAAATTTTTCTCTTCATGGATATTGCCACCGCAAGAATAATTCCAATGCTAAGAGAGATTAGAAAGGATAAGTAGGTATGCATAAAAAATGATAAAATTATTGCCAATGAAACAGTTAAAAGAATAGGAAATATTGCAAGATAATTACCCTCACTCTCCTTTTCCTTTTTCCTAGAAAATTTTTTAACAACTGGCATAGCTAAAAAGAAGCTCAATAAAAATATAGGAAATTGCATCAAAATCAATTTGTATATACTAACGCCAGCCAGATCCGCAACAAGAACAAGAGGAGTTGAAATTGGTAAAATTATAAACCATACATGTCGATACCATAAATTCAAAAAAGTCAGCTCATTTTTCTCTCCTCCTTTGTCTATAAGTGGCGCGGACATCAGCGCCCCGCCAGGCACAGGGAGCATACCAAACAACGAGGGTATCGCAATCAAAAGCCCTCTGTAAGAAAGTTTTTGGCTCAAAAATTTTACAAGCTCCCCCATTGCCCCTCCTTCTTGTAGAATTGTGGATAACAGATTTATTAAAAAAATTATGAATATTAAAGCTATTACAGTCCAATCTGTTGCGGTCTTATATAGATTTTCTGGCAGATTTTTATAATCAAATACTGAAAGAATTATAATTCCCGCAAAAACTGATATTGCAAAATTTTTTCTTTTTGCAACCAAAAAAATGATAACTGAAAATGACAAAAATATTGATAATAGAGTTAAATCAATCATATCTCCCTCTTTTTTCCTCTTCCGAGCAATACAACCCTTGAATCAACCCTTTCATCTTCTATTTTATAGCCTGTTAAATCACTTAATTTTTCTGCAAAATTTCTTATTTCTTCATGATTTGGCATATTGTTGCGATGCATTCTCTCTTTTGAATAGCCAACGTGCATATATCCTTTTGGCTCTATAAACCATGCATCGCTTTTTTCATCTATCCTGGCATATTCCTCTTCATAACCAAGATTCCAATCCTTAACCAGAGTATGTCTTATAACTGTTCTCGTATTTAATGATGGAAGCAATTCAATTGTTTCGTTAATTTTTTTCCAGCCATCTTTGACTAATGGGCAACATAATTTCTTATACAAATCTTCATTAGGGGCAGCAATTGTTACATAAATCTGTTTTGGCAATGTGTCCATTTTTTCAATAAATTCTGGATTTGTTCCATTTGTTACAAGAAAAGTTGTCATTCCCCTTTTATGGCATTCTTCAAAAAACTCGCTCAGGAAGGGATATAAGGTAGGCTCACCAGTTAATGAGCATGCAACATGCTTTGGTTCAATTGCCTCTTTCCAATCCTCAATTCTAACCTTCTTGTTTCCTTTATAACCGCTCAAAAGCCTTCTTTGTTCCTCAATACTCTTTTCCAATATAAATTTTGGGTCATCCGCCTCTTCCCTTTTAATTTCTTTTAGAGTAAAACCTTGAAAACGCCAGCAGTAAAGACATTTCTGAGTGCAATGATAGGCGGCAGGCGTCATCTGCAAGCAACGGTGGCTTTTTATTCCATAAAAAGTGCTCTTGTAACATGGTATATTTTCAACCAGTGCTTTTTTTAGCCAGTAGCAGAGTTTTACAGCGGAGTGCCTGCCAACAACTGCATAACCCTGCTTTTCCAGTATCTCCTTCACATGTATATTTGATTATTAATTTATTTTTTTATCCATTTAGGCACAAATGCCAAAACCTTTAAATTTATAAATTGTTTTACAATAATGGTAGATATTAGAGAAAGAATTGAAGAAGACAGGGGGGTCTTAAAAAAAATACAGCTTATTATTCCTGGCTATGAAGGATATAGAAGGAGGGAGGATATAAGAAAAGCGGATAATCTTTTAAGAAATCAACTTGCTGACAAACTAAAAATTGCAAGAAATGATATAGAGGGTGTAAGAAGAAATCTTGTTTATAAATATGAAACAAGAAATCTGGAAAAGATAGGAGATTTGCTTAACTATTTCCAGAAAATAGACGGGCAATTAAGACATGCGGAGCATGGCTATTCTGGAATTTCACCTGCAATAAGAATAGAAGAGGAAGAGCTGAATAAGCTATATGAATTTGACTATTCAATGGCAAAAATTATAGAAGGGATAATCAATGAGGCGAAAAAAATGAGGAGTGTTAAAGAGGAGGAAATGCTTGATGAAATTGAAAGAATAAGAGAAATGCTTGGAGAATTTGAAAAGACTTTTAAAATGAGGATGGTTTATATTACAGGAACAGAGGTGTAAAATGTTATTTGGAGGAAGTAAAAGGACAGATGCAACAGCTGGGGGCAAAGAAGGGATAATAGGGGCAATGACAATTGCGTGGGATGATGCCTACAAGAGAAATTTTATAATGTGGAAAGTTCCCAGGAATATAAGGCTAAATGACAATATAGTTGTAAGAGAAGATGAAATAGCGGTTTTTTATAGAGATGGAAAGGTTCTTGCATATTTAGATAAGCCAGATAGATATGCTTTAACTAGCCAAAATGCTCCAATTCTTGGTGGCCTTATAAGAGCTTTATCTGGGGTAAAACAGCAGGCGGAAGTATATTACATACAAAAGAAGGTTTTTGATGGGAAGTTTGGGAGTAAGCAACCTTATCAATTTAAAGACAAGGAGTTTGGTATTGTAAATCTAAGAGTTTTTGGAGAATTCCGCTATAGAGTAAATGAGCCTGTTAATTTCATAAACCAATTTGTTGGAACACTTAACTACCAAACAAGTCAAGAAGTGGAAGAAAGAATAAAGGAGCAGATGGTTCTCTTAGTATATGATGCAATTGGCCATCTAAAAGAGAAGGGAATGGGAGTAACTGAACTTGCTCCAAATTTAACAAATATAGAGCAGATTGTACTTGAAAAATCAAAAGACCATTTTGGTATGTATGGGATTGAAATAAATAAGGTATCCGGACTATACATAAATCTCCCTGAAGAAGTTCAAAAGGCGGTTGATACAAGAGCAAGTATGCAAGTTTTGGGAACAAATTATATGCAATACCAGGCGGGGCAGGCAATGAGAGAAGCAGCGCAAAATCCATCTGGCACCGCTGGCGCTGGCGTTGGCATAGGCGCTGGCATAGGAGCGGGCTATGCAATGATAGGGAGCATGGCACAGGCAATGCAACCCTCTCAAACACAACAACCCTCCCCACAACCCCAAGGCAAAGCTTGCATAAAATGCGGAGTGATAATTCCGGCGGATGCTAAATTTTGTTCATCTTGTGGGGCGAGGCAAGAAAAAATTGAGTGCCCAAATTGCAAAGCACCTCTGCCAGCTGATGCAAAGTTTTGCTCTTCCTGTGGAACCGCTTTAGGGAGTAAAAAGTGCTCAAATTGTGGAGTTGATATGCCTGCAAGTGCAAAGTTTTGTCCGAATTGTGGAAAGAGCGTGTGATAGGTATGACAAGTATAAAATGCAATAAATGCGGGGCATCAATTGAAATAGAGCCTGGCACAAAATTTGCTAAGTGCGAATATTGCAATTCTCAGATGTATATAGACAAAAGTGGGGTTGGATTCTTTTATATTGTTGAAATGAAAATAAAAGAGGAGAATGCAAGGGGCATATTTAAAAGATGGAGTGCTGGCTCTGCTATGGCGAAGGATTTGGAAAATGAGGCAAAAATAGTGAAAATGATTCCTGAATATTTCCCACTGTATATGTTCAAAAGAAATGTAGAGGGTAAGGAGGCAATTTATTTTGAGCCAGCAAAATCAACAAGTTTGCCAGGAATGCACGCACTAAAAGTTCCAGCAGGGGATATAAAAATATTTGATCAAAATTACATAGTTGATCCGAGAGCACAGATTATACAACCTGATTTGGGGATGGATGCTTATCTGAATAATCTGCCCGGTAAAGCGGAAGAGCAAGCTTTAGTATTCTTTCCCATATGGTATATTGAATATAGTTACAAAGGAAATATCTATAATGTTGTAATAGATGCATCTTCTGGTGAAGTGTTTTCTGAAAAATTTCCAACCAGGGAGAGTTATCCATACATTGCGGTTGCTTCCCTTGGATTCTTTTTATTCCTGATCTATGGTATAATCTCCCTTTTCTGGAAATTCACATATGGCTTAATCGGAATGGCTATAACAACTCCTATTCTATTCCTTGCATCCTATTTTGTGGCAAAAAATATGTGAGGTGATTGGATGGAAATATCTATCGGGATTTCGTGTCCTTCATGCGGGGGCGCTTTAAATGTTGAAGAAGGTAAAAAGGTTATTTCATGCAGGTACTGCGACGCCCTTATATGGCTTGAGGGTGATGAAGGAGTTTATACAGTTATGTTTGCAAATAATGTTACGAAGGAGAAGGCAATTTCTCTTTTAAATGAATGGTTTGGTAAAAAATTGAAGGCGAGGGATTTGAAAAGGAGAGCGGAAATAACTGAGATATTCCCCATTTATTTACCATTCTGGAGAATGAAGGCAAGAAGTGCGGGATGGGTATGCGGATATAGAGAGGAAAGGCATTATGATGCTGTCAGGAAAACTACAACTGTTAAGAAAGTCCCAATGGAAAAAATGGTTTTCAGAGATTTTGACTGGACGCAGATTGCATGTGACGCAGGAGACATTGGAGTAAAATATCTTAGAAACTTGCAGGGAAATACTATTAATGCAAACGCTGACCAAATACCCACTTTTGAGGTAACAACTTCAAAGAGTGATGCAATTAATTTAGGAATTGAGAAAATAAGGCAGGAAGCGATAAAAAGTGCTGGGGTTGAAAATATAACTTTCCAGAAGATGCATGTAATACCAAAATCATTCATGCTTATCTACTATCCTGTATGGATTGCAAGATATAAATATAAAGAGAGAATGTATTTTGCGACAATTGACGGAGTGACTTCAAAGGTCATTGCGGGCAGGGCGCCGGGCGATGCGCTATACCAGGCAATGATTATGACCGGCGGAGCAATTTTGGGGGGAATAATTTCATCCCTCGGTATTTGGACAATTGGTTCATCAACTGGATTAGGAATTTTTGCTCTTATTGGAGGGTTTATCATTTTTATTGCAAGTTATATGTTTTTCAGGCATGGAAGCGAGATAGTTGAAGGAGATATAGAGAAAAAATATGGTCTTCCATTAGAATCTATTAAAAATATTAAGAATATCAGAATAGATGCTCCGGGAAATGTTTTTGGAGGTGGAAAAATATGAAGGTTGTGCAGGTTAAATGTCCAAAGTGTAAAAATTTATTTTTTTCAAAAACAACTGACATGGCTTTTATTTGCGAAAATTGCGGGACATTACATATAAGAGAAGATGAAATAAAAATTTTTGATTATGAATTTTGGAAATTCTCGAAGAATATGGAAGGGGAGAAATTTTACATGCCTTTCTGGAAAATAAATGTAACAATAAATGTAAAGGAGAGCAAGGTTGTTGGATTGATGAAAATTGCAAACTTATTAAAAGGTGACACTGGAAAAATGGATATTTATATCCCAGCAATAGATTGCACGCCAGATGATTTTAGAAAATGGTCAAATCTTTTAACATTTGATAAATTAAATTTTGAAATTGAAAAAACAACAAAAATTCCAAGGATTCCGCTGGCAATAGGAGAAAAAGAAGCGGAAAAGCTTGCGGATTTTCTTGTTCTAACTTATGAAGCGGAAAAACCAGGAGTTTTGCAATATATAGATTATGAAATGAAAATAAATGAGAAAAAAATTGTATATGTGCCCGCTTATCTAATTAATAACAAATACGTAATAGGGTTATAGTAAGGTTTTTAATATTTTTCTCATTTATTGTCATGAAAGCATTGGCAATTGTAATATCTATTATAATGATTGCTCCTGTTGCATTGCAAAAAAGCAACGAAAATATTTTCTATGGCTATACAAATTTTATTTACAGAGAAGGTTATCCTATTCTGCCATATAAATATGAAACATACATATTTCCATTTGGAACAGAAATAAAGGAAATAGAAGTAATGGAAAAAAATGTTGAAAAAATAAAAATAAGTGGAAAGATAGAGCCCGCTCCAGCACCTTA
>JACIWA010000011.1 GCA_014361195.1 Thermoplasmatales archaeon
GCATCGAAAGAAGAAAAAAAATTGGAAGCGGAAATAGGAATAATAGATAAAAAAGGTTTTAGAAAAATAAACATAGATAAAAAATAAAAAATATAGAGGGAAAAGATTTTTAGTCTTTGCCTATGTCCCAGATTGCTTTTATCGCTAGCAAACCCGCTAATGGTGCAATGAAAATTCCTAGAGTGGTAACTACTCCTGTAAGGTAATTACCGAACCACTTTATTCCTTGAAATACATCTGTTCCGCTTATTGCAACTATTATCACTGTTGCTATTAAGAATGTTGGTAGCTCTTCCTTTGTTATAGTTCCCATTCCAAGTATTCCAAGTATTCCCGCTATCAAACCGATCAAGCCAAGAATCATCGCTAGATATGCATACTGCTCAAGAGTGAGATCAATTCTGCCGGCGTAGTACGCTCCGTATATCAAGCCAAATATTATCGCTAGCACTATGCCTATCAAGAACACCATACTGCTTAGTTTTGCCCTCCCTTTTTCTGCCATTTTTATCCCCTTTAAGTAATTTCCCTCTTATTTATAAGGATATCGATTTTTTCAGGATTTAAATTTTTTTTGGAAAAACAGGTTTGAGTTTTTCTAAATCTTTTTCTCCGCATTACAAGGTTGAATTGGCAATTGGCAATCATAAATTTTTTATAACCATTTTTATTATTTTTGGTATTAGGATGGTGTTTTTCAAAAAGATATTAATTCTTTCTTTAGTATCTCTTATACTATTACCTTATATATCTTTTATTTCCTATACCCAAAAATTCTACCCAGATTTATCTGTTGAGAGTTATGAGCATAATATCTTCTAATCCCATTGTTCATGACAATCTTACAATAAAGGTAACAGTTAAGAAACTATTCAAAAGTACCTTCTTTCCTCCTATGCACTGGTTGCTCAATAGCTAGCTATTATTTAATGGACAATAAGCAATGGCTTTTTGTAACCCACGTTTTACGCTCTTGTAGGATCTCTTGTTATGGTTTTGTTGATTTGGAATAGGACGTTATGTAAGTGAAAATATAGTATGTGATGGGCATGGTCTGAATCCTTACATATTAAATAACTCTTTTTAAGGAACAAGAGTATTGGAGAGGCCTATAAAATAGGAAAAAATGCAGCTAGCTTGGATCAGATGTTGTAATTCTACTAGGCGATCCAACTACTAAACAGAGGTGGGATTGAAAAAGTTGTTTGTACTATTGATAATGCTAATCTTTGCATTCACCAATTGTGCATCTGCTCATATTTTTAGGATTACATCAAATAAAACAATATATGCGCCTGGAGATGAAATAGTAGTAAATCTTGAGATTAAAAACACATTAAATTATAATAAGAGAATGGATATCTATGTAACTGCAGAAGAAGAAAATGATAAATATCCTCCATTCTCTACATACTATCATATCACTCTTTCATCAAGTGAGTCTAGAAATATAACAATCTATACCACAAATGTATCAGAGTTTATGGTAAATGGAAACTATACTGTGCATGCTAAGCTAATTGATGATGGTTTTGTTATCTATGGAGATAGACTTACTTTTTCAATAGTAGGATTATTGGAAAAAATGGACATTAATATCCTAATCTCTAATAGTAGTGAATTCACATTTTTAAAAGATGTTTTTCTAGTTAATGAACCTATATACATAGCCTATCCTTCATCTGTCGATGATTTAGAGATCATTTGCGCTATTACCTATCCAGATGGCTCTTCAAAAACAATAAACCTTCCTTATACCTTTATTTCAAATAAAGTTGGATTGTACTCTTTATCTATAAATGGGAGAAAGGAAGGTTATAGAAATGTTACAAAAATATGCAATTCGCTGTTATAGGAGAAACATCAATTGTTAATGAAATTTATGAAGAAATAAAAGAAGAACAAACTACCATAATCTACATTTCCGTATTTCTAATTACGGTAGTTGTTTTAGTATTTTTCTTGATCAGAAGGATAATAAAAAGAAAAATATAGTGCCAAAATAAGCGCATCTATATCTTAACCAAAACGACATCCTACAAAACACCAAATAGGAATAGAAATACTTGTATCGGTGTATAGGAAACATCTCACCCTATGTTTAAAAGTTTAATATCACTTCTCAACAGCATTTTTCATTGAATATCTTATTGTTTATACCCCACATGAAGTTTTTGTAAAGCCCTTTTGTACAAGAGGTTTTATCACCAATAAAAGGAGAGGTTTATTGATACAAAAAGTAGCACATATTTCAAAAATGAATAGTTCTAAACATCCATATTATCCAAACCATATATCAAGACTTCTTTACTATCAAAATTAGTTGCTAGCCAAGAATTATACTCATTTCTTGCATCTTTTAGCCTTAATTTCATTAAAAGGAATAGCCCTACCTACCTTTAGGGATGGTTGAAAAAGGTTCATTTAATTTTTGTACCAGAAATTAATAGCTTCCTAACCAAACGATTCTATTGCTTCATAGATTTTGATTGCATCGTGATATGAAAATCTTCTTTGATACAAAAGCACCTTTATCATTTTTGAAAATCTTTTTATTTTCATATATCTCTAAAATTTCATCTAATAACTATATCCTCGCATTGCGATTTATCACTAAAAAACGATTACTGGATTTTTAATTCTTATTTTGAAATTATCATCCTAAAAATATCATCTTATTATATTAGAAGAACTAATCTGTTTTCCTCAATTTTTTTCTTAAAAGAAGGGAATTACCAACAACTGCTATATCTGATGAAACCATTGCAATTGCAGAAAATTCGGGGCGAAGAATAAAACCCAACCATGGATAAAGTGCCCCGCATGCCACTGGAACTGCAATAACATTGTAAATGAATGCAAGAAATAAATTCTGTTTTATCTTTGAAAAGGTAGCCTTTGATATATTCAATGCTTGCACAACATCCATTAAATTATCTTTAACAATTATTATCCCTCCCGCCTCCTTTGAAATATCGCTTCCTCCGCCCATTGCGATGCCGACATCCGCCCTGCTGAGCATTGGCGCATCGTTTATTCCGTCTCCAACAGCAGCAACAATTTTACCCTTTTTCTGCAGATTTATTATTTCTTTATCTTTTTCATGGGGCAAAACGCCCGCTATAATTTTTTCTATACCAAGTTTTTTGGCTATCGCCTCCGCAATCTTTCTATTATCTCCTGTAATCATAAAAATTTCATATCCCTCAAGTTTTTTAATTGCCTCAATCGCATTCTCCTTTATTTCATCCATGAGCGCAATTGCCCCTATAATTCCATCAAAATAAACGAGCACAACTGTCTTACCTTCTTTTTCAAGCTCTTCTCCAATTTTGCTATTTATTAATTCTCTATTGCCGAGCATTGCTTCTTTACCATTTATTTTTCCAACAATTCCTTTTCCAGGTATTTCTGAAAATTCCTTTACTTCAAGAATCTTTACCCCTCTTCTCTTTGCCTCATTATAAATTGCCAAAGCAATTGGATGATTTGATTTGCTCGCCAGACTACCCGCAACTTGCAATACATCTCCAATAACATCGCTTACCTCAGCTTTTCCTTTTGTAAGTGTTCCTGTTTTATCAAAGACCAAAGTATCTACTTCAGCAAACTTCTCAAGATATTCCCCTCCTTTAACCAATATTCCTTTTTCTGCGGATAGGCTTATCCCAACTAATATTGCAGTTGGAGTTGCAATCCCTAGCGCACAGGGGCATGCTATTACAAGAACTGATATAGAAATTGTAAGAGCAAAAGGAAAAGGTGCATTTGTTATAAAATACCAGAAAATGAAAGAAAGGAAGGAAATAAAAATAACCAATGGGACAAAATAATTTGTAATTTTATCCGCCAATCTTTGTATTTTTGCTTTTGATGTCTGGGCCTCTTCAACTAAGCTTATTGTTTGAGAAAGAAAAGTATCTTTTCCAACTCTTGTTGCCCTAAATTTAAAAAATCCACTCATGTTTATTGAACCGCTGAAAACCTCATCACCTTCTTTTTTATCAACAGGAATTGACTCACCTGTTATCGATGATTCATCTATTGTGGCAAATCCCTCAATTATTATTCCATCAACCGGTATTTTCTCCCCACTTCTTACAATAACAACATCTTCTTTTTCTATTTCATCTGATGATATTTCCTCTTCTCTTCTATTTCTAAAAACTCTCGCCCTTTTTGGTTTTAATTCTATCAATTTTTTTATTGTCTCTCCCACTTTCTCTCTGGCCCTTTCTTCAAGCATTAAACCAATTGTAACTGTTGTTAATACTACTGAAGATGCTTCATAAAAAACCATTCCATCAAAGAAAAATGTTGAAAGGGCTGAATAGAGATATGCAGAGGTTGTGCTTATTGAAACAAGGACATTTAAATCCGCTGTTTTTTGCTTAAGAGAGAAATATGCTCCTCTATAAAAAGGATAACCGGCAAAGATTTGCAAGGGTGTGGCAAGTAAAAATAAAATAACATTTAACTCTTTTCTGTAAAAAAATAAAGAAATTATCAGGATAGGAATGGTAAGAATTAAAGAAAAAATAGCCCTCCAAAAAGATTTTTTTCCCTCCTCAACCTCATATCCCGCTTCCTTTATAAGCTCCTTCAATCTTTTTTCATTTAATCTTTCGTCATATTCAATGAATGCCTTTCCAAGAGAAAAACTCACATTTGCGGATATAATTCCTTCTTTATTCCTCAAATATTTTTCTATAGCTTTTGCGCACCCTTCGCAATGCATTCCTTTAATCTTTAAGCTTATTTTAATGAATATGGGCTAGGCCGGATTCGAACCGGCGACCTTTGCCTCGTAAGGGCAACGTCATGACCTCTAGACCACTAGCCCTATAAATAAAAGCGTGAGATTTTAAAAATTTATGCTCAAAAAGTTTTAAAATAAAAAACCTATTTAAAATAAGTCGGGGTGGCTCAGCCTGGTAAGAGCGCCTGACTCATAAGCCAACCCTGCCTGAGAAATCAGGAGGCCGCGGGTTCAAACCCCGCCCCCGACACTATGATTTTTCAAAATTATTGGGGAGGTCAGGTGCTAAAATAGTACAAAATTAGTAATGGAGGCGTACTAACGCACCTTTTCCTCCCCAAAAATAAAATATTTGTGTATATATGAATTTTTCCAGCATTCATAAATTTGAGAATGAATTATATAGCATTATTGAGCCAACTACAATTAAAAATAAACCTATTAAAATTTTTACATATAAATAACTCTTTTTCTGTGCTTCCCCAAATTTTTCTGAAGAATAGCCAAAGTAAAAGAATGAGAGAATTATTAATAAGGGAAGTACGAACATCAGATTGTATATGAGCAGATATGTTAAAGCAATGCTTTTTAAAGAGCTTGAGCTTTGTATAACTTTTGCAATTGGAAGATATATTTGACCAGTGCATGCGAGCTCGAGAGCGGATATAACAAATCCTGTAAAGAATGATATTACCGACAAAATAATTACTTTTCTATCTTCTGTTATCTTCTTTATCAACCTTCCTCTCCTCTTCTTTATAAACATTGGAAGCTGGAGTTTTGCCTCCTTTCCTCTCCTTATTTCAAAAAAATCATAAATGCTCAATGCCCCAAGAATAATTGCAGCGCTTCCTATAGCAATGTCAATATAAATTTTTGTATAACTTTCTATGAAGCCAAAAAACTCAACTAAACCAATTCCAATGATGAAATAGCATATAAATATTCCCGCAGTAAATGATAAACCTATTGCAAGAACAGATTTTCTCTTTGCTCTCTCCAGATATGAGATAAAAAATATAAGTGTTGCAAAAGCACAAGGGTTTATACCATCCAGTAGCCCACCAGTTATAACACTCAAGAGAGTAAAACTTCTAATTACATTTTCCGCTCCCGCCAGCGCATCGTTGCCTACATTCGGGCAATCAACTCCGCTTCCAAGATATTTTTTAATTTCATTTTCGAATTCACTTAAATTATCTCTTATAAAATATTTATCTCCAACAAAAACTATTGTATCATATGGATATTCAACTTTATAAAAATTGTAATAGCTCAGCAATATCTCTTCATTTTCTTTTTCTTTCCAATCATAAGTTTTTATTTCAATAGGATAGAAATTGCGGAACAGCTCAACATTTCTTTTGAAATTAACGCATATTGGACAAGTTGATTTATAAAACAAAACAACACATATTTTTCTTTCCTTATAGATAGATGGAAAATCTATACCAACTTTTTCATAATGCTTTGCTTCCTCAATTATTTCTTCTATATTTTCATTAAAAATTATGCCTTCATTTCCTATGAAAATGATGGGTTTTAATAAATCAAAGTCGCCTAAATTTTTTATCACGCTTAAATTTTCTTCATATATAACATCGAGCTTATCTATTCTTACAAAACTTACATTTTCTTCTAGAGCATTTAAAATTCTATCAATGCTATGAAGGGAGGAATTGAATGCAATTATAATACAAACTGGTTTTGGATAAGCTAGATTTCCATCCTTAATAACATTTTCAACATCAAATTCTTTAATTTCATTTAGAAAATTTTTAATATTTTCCTTCTCTTCCTCAATATTGCTTTCGTTTAAAATAAACCATCCATTTCCAATGAAAAGGGAGAAAACCGCTGATGCACCTTGAGGGTAGTTATATTTCAGCAGGAGATTGTATGCGGATGCGATATTTTTAAATAAACTCTCATTCCCATCTAAGTTATATCTATTCAATTTTATGCTCTCATTATTCTCTAATTCTTTTATAAATGGCTCTATTTTTTGATAAAATTCATTCTCAACATAAAAGTAGGATATATTTATAGTTGCATTCGTAAGAGGAATTAAAAAAATCAAAAAAACAAATAAAATTAAAAACTTCTTCATTCTCTCAAATATCTCTTCACAATTTCTATTGCGCAAAGCTTTCCGCACATTGAGCATGCCTCCTTTGCTTTCTTTGGCCTTCTTTTTTCTCTATACTTTTTTGCTTTCTCACTATCTATTGCAAGCTCAAACATTTTCTTCCAATCCAGTTTCTCTCTTGCAATTGAAAATTTTTCATCTATATCTCTATCAATGCCTCTTGCTAAATCTGCTGCATGAGCTGCTATCCTTGCGGTAATAACCCCTTCTTTCACATCTTCAATAGATGGCAAACTCAAATGCTCTGCAGGAGTTACATAGCATAAAAAATCCGCTCCATAATAGCCCGCTATAGCCCCTCCTATCCCCGCAACAAAATGGTCATAACCTGGAGCAATATCTGTCACCAGAGGGCCGAGGACAAAATACGGTGCTTCATTGGTAACCTTTTTCATTACCTTTATATTTGCTTCTATATCATTGAGAGGCATATGTCCTGGTCCTTCAACCATTGTTTGCACGCCTTTCTCCCTTGATCTTTCAACCAGCTCACCTATTATTAGCAATTCCTGAAATTTTGCTCTGTCATTTGAATCATATATTGCACCTGATCTCATTCCGTCTCCCAAACTGAGAGTCATATCATATTCTCTCGCTATTTCAAGCAAATAGTCAAATTCTTTGTAAAGAGGATTTTCTTCTTCATTATGAATAATCCATGCCATAAGAAATGCTCCTCCCCTCGAAACCATCGGAATCAATCTTTTCTGTTTTTTTAATCTTTCAACGCTTTCTTTCGTTACTCCAACATGTGCAACAGCAAAATCTACACCTTGTTTTGCATGTTTTTCATATGCTCCTAAAATATCATCCGATGACATTTCAACTATCGCTCCTTTCTTCCTCATTGCTTCTATACCTGCTTGATATATTGGAACAGTTCCAAAGGGAATATTTACTGTTTTTAGAAGCTTTGATCTTATCATATCTAAATTTCCCCCTGTTGATAAATCCATTACTGCATGCGCACCGTATTTCATTGCTACTTTTGCTTTCTCTATTTCTTCCTCCACTTTTGCATATTCCATTGAAGTACCTATGTTTGCATTTACTTTAACTCTAAGCCCTTTTCCTATACCAATTACTTTAGGGAAATGAATTGGATTTCTTGGTATAACTATCTTTCCTTCCGCAACCCTTCTCATTACAACTTCCTTCTCAATACCTTCTTTTTTTGCAACTTCTTTTATTTCATCCGTTACTTTTCCTCTTTTTGCTTCCTCCATTATTGTCATAGCTATAGAATAAATCAATTTCTTTTATAATATTTTTCATAATATCAGTGTCTCCTAAACTTAGCAATAAATTTAAATTCAAGAAAATAATTTCAAAATACCATGGTAGAATATGAAATATTGGAAGCAAAGGAAGTGAAGTTTGGTAGGAATAATTTTATAGAAGTTGCGAGGAAAAGAGCAAAAACAGGTGAAGGGGAGAACGAGTTTATATCCATTTCTCGTGGCTACTATCTAGAGGATGGAACTAAAAAATGGAAAGCATCTATTGCTCTTCCGAAAGAAAAAGATAAGAGAGAGGAGATTGCGGAATTAATAAAGAATTTATGATTTCTCTTGGAATAGAGGGAACTGCACACACTGTTAGTGTTGGAATTGTTGAAAAAATAGATAATAGATGCAATATACTTGCCCATGTATCAAAAATGTATAAACCAAAGGGAGGTGGAATTCATCCAAGAGAAGCAGCAAACCATCATGCATTTTTCCTTCCTAAAATAATAAAAGAAGCTATGGAGAAGGCAAAAATAAACAAAGAGGAAATAGATGTAGTTGGCTTTTCTATAGGGCCTGGGCTTGGGCCTTGCTTGCGTACCGCTGCGACCGCTGCGAGGGCGGTTGCAATTGCCCTTAAAAAACCGATTATTGGGGTAAATCACTGCATTGCCCATCTTGAAATAGGAAGAGCTCTTACGAACTGTTATGACCCAGTGCTTTTGTATGTTTCTGGAGGAAATACTCAGGTTATTGCTTTTATGGAGAAAAAGTATAGAGTTTTTGGAGAAACTCTTGATATAGGTATTGGCAATTGCTTGGATAAATTTGGAAGAAGCATTGGAATGGATTTTCCATGTGGTCCAAAAATTGAGGAAATTGCAAAAAGAGGAGAGAAATATATTCCTCTGCCATACTCTGTTAAGGGAATGGATGTTGCATTCTCTGGAATTTTAACCGCCTGTCTTTCTTTAGTGAAGAGGGAAAGAATTGAAGATTTATGCTATTCATTACAGGAAACTTGTTTCAGCATGCTTGCAGAAGTGACAGAAAGAGCAATGGCTCATACAGAAAAAGAAGAAGTTTTGCTTGGAGGTGGAGTTGCTTGCAATGCCAGGCTAAAGGAGATAATAAAAACGATGGCAGAAGAAAGGGGGGCAAGATTTTTTTCCCCGCCAAATGAATTTTTGGTTGATAATGGTGCGATGATAGCATGGACGGGTTTAATTATGTATGAAGCGGGTATAAGATACGAAATTGAGGAAACAAAGATAAAGCAAAATTACAGAACAGATGAGGTGGATGTTTTATGGAGAAGTTGATTAAGAGAGGGGCGGAGGCTGAGATATATCTTGCGGAATGGAAAAATAGGAAAGCAATAATAAAGAGAAGAACTCCAAAAAAATACAGGATTAAGGAAATAGACGAAGAGATAAGAGAAAAAAGGACAAGGAAAGAAGCAATTATGATGGTGTCTGCGAGGGCGGGGGGCGTAAATGTGCCTTTAGTTTATGATGTGAGGGTTAAAGAGAAAGAGATTATAATGCAATATATAGAAGGAGAAAGACTGAAGGATAAATTGGATGAGAAAAAAGAGGAAGAACAGATGGAGATAAGTAGAAAAATAGGGGAAAGCATATCAAGGTTGCATTCAAACTGCATAATTCATGGTGATATAACAACATCAAATTTATTTTTACTTAATGATAGAATATATTTTATTGATTTTGGGCTTAGTTCAAGAAGTGAGGAAATAGAGGATATGGGCGTTGATTTGCATTTATTGATGGAGGCATTTAAATCCGCTCATAGAAATAAAAATTTATTCTCTTGGGTTAAAGAAGCATATGTAAAGTCATTTGATAAGGGAAAAGAGGTTGTTGAGAAAGTAAAAGAAATTGAAAGAAGGGGGAGGTATATGAGGAGAGTTACATGATATATTTCATAACAAGTAATAAACATAAATATGAGGAAATAAAGAAAATTGTAAAAAATGTAAAAATGCTGACAATTCCTTATCCAGAGATTCAAGCAAATGAACTGGAAGAAGTTGTTGTTTATGGAATAGAATATTTAAAAGAGAAAGTTGATGGAAATTTTTTTATAGAAGATTCTGGCTTATTTATAAAATCCCTAAATGATTTTCCAGGAGTTTATTCATCTTTTGTTTTTAAAACAATAGGTAATAAAGGAATATTAAAATTGATGGAGAATAAAAGAAACAGGGAAGCATTTTTTGCATCGGTTATCGGATATTATGATGGAAAAATAAATTTATTTAAAGGCATTTGTAAGGGAAAAATAGCAAGAGAAGAGAAAGGAAATAATGGCTTTGGATATGACCCAATATTTATTCCTGAGGGTAAAAGAAAAACTTTTGGTGAAATGGAAATAGAAGAGAAAAATCTATACTCCCACAGGAGCAAGGCGGTAAAAAAATTCATTGATTTTTTAAAATATTCTTGATTTCTTCTAAAGTTTCTTCTATTTTTTCTATTCTCCTATATATCTCATTTCTTGAAATTATATTCACACAGCATCTCTTCAAATCCGAATAAGATAAGCTTCTCTTTGGTAATATTCCCTTTTTTGATAATTCCGCAATTCTTTTGCCCATCTCTTCTTCATTTAGCTTAAAAATTTTTGAAGCCTCTTCAAAATTTTTAGATTGAGAAATTGTTTTAAGAAATTTTAATGTTTCATCATCAATAACTGGTGAATTTAAAAAACCATATTCTTCCATTATTTCTTCCATGCATTTTTTTACTATACTTTCAATCTCCTCTGGCTCTAATAATAAATAATATTCACTGAATTCTACTATCTCAACCCCTAATTCTTTAGCTGCAATTTTTGTTGCATCATCGCATTTCTTGCATATTATCATTGGCTTTAAGTTTGCAAGCTTTGCATTTGCATAAGCCTGTCTTACGGTTGTAAGATTTGCTCTGCCAGATTTCACTTCAATAGCATATTTCTCATTATTTTTTTCTGCGACTATATCTATTTCAGCAATATTTTCTCCCTTAGAATTTATCTTATAATTTGTTGCAATTATTGAAAAACCCTTTCCTTCAATTATTCTTCTTGCTATTCTTTCTGCTGAAGTCCCTCTTTTCCTCGTTTTTTCCCCTCCTTTTTCTTTTTCCATGCCTCAAGTGTCTCATCCACTTCTTCTATTGAAATGAGCTTCATTAAAAAAAGAATAAATAGAGAATAAATATTTTTCTGCCAAAAAATAAATCCCATTAAAAGAAAAATATTATATTTGCTTTTTATATCCCTTATGATGAAAGATATAGATAGAGAAATAGAAAAAATCCTTGAAGACAAATATAAAGATGGTAAGAAAATTATAAGGCTAAATAAGCAATCAAGGGATTTGTTAGAGGAATTGAAAAAAGAATGCCCTCATGTTGATGAAAAAGAGCTAATAAGTCTTTTTAAATCAGTTGCAGCTGGCACAAAAATGGTTGACTCCGCTATAATTGCTTCCGCCTACAATATGGAATATAATATAACACATCCCTCCCCCCAAAAGAAATTTTGGCTTGAAGATATTTTTCCAAAGAGTAAAATAAAAAGAATAAAAGATATAATGAAAAATAAGAAAGTTTATAAGGAATTGATTAAGTTGATAAGTGAGATAGAAAGCAAGTACGATGGTAAAAATCCTCCTGATAATTCAATTTTTGTAAAAAAAATAGAAAGCTTTCTCAGAAAGGTGAAAATTTGAGGATAGAGGAGCATCCTATCCTTAAATTTAAAAGAGAAAAAGAGATATATTTTTATTACAATGGAAAAAAACTCAAGGCATATGAAGGAGAAACAATAGCATCCGCTCTTTATGCAAATGGGGTAAAAGTTTTTAGCAGAAGCAAAAAAGGGCGTGCAAGGGGTTTCTTTTGCGGGATAGGAAAATGCTCCTCTTGCCTAATGAAGGTTGATGGTATCCCGAATATAAGGACCTGCATTACACCTGTTAGGGAGGGAATGATTGTGGAAGATAATGATAAGGAAATATCAAATCTGGGGTATGAGAATGGAAAAGTTAAAAAAATATCTTGCGAGATTGCGGTTGTGGGGGCGGGGCCTGCGGGCATGAGCTCTGCGATTGAGGTATCGAATTATGTGGATGTATTGCTAATAGATGAAAATCCTCATGTTGGAGGGCAATTAATAAAGCAAACCCATAAATTTTTTGGTAGCAAAGAGGAGGGGGCGGGCACAAGAGGGATTGAAATTGCAAATGAGCTGAGGAAGGAAATTGAGGAGAGGAGAATAAGATTACTTAGAAATACGAGTGTGATTGGATACTATGATAGAGGATATAAATTCCTTTCCGCTGTAAATAAGCTTGATAAAATACTGTATGAAATAGAAGCGAAGAGAATAATATTTGCAACCGGAGCTCAGGAAAACATGCTTTTGTTTGAAGGAAATGATTTGCCTGGAGTATATGGAGCGGGTGGTGTACAAACCCTTATGAATGTATATGGTGTCAGGCCCGGCAAGAAAGGAGTTATTGTTGGAGCGGGAAATGTGGGTTTAATTCTTGCCTATCAGGTTCTGCAAGCGGGCGTGGGGGTTGCTTGTATTATTGAGGCAATGGATAAGATTGGAGGATATTTTGTTCATGCTGCAAAGGTTAGGAGATGTGGTGTTCCAATATATACAAGGCATTCGATAAAGGAAGCATATGGAAGGGAAGAGGTAGAGGGGGTGATAATAGCGGAATTAAATGATAAATGGGAATTTATTGAGGGAAGCGAAAAAAAAATTGATTGCGATTTTGTATGCATAGCGGTTGGGTTAACTCCTTCTTCAAGAATTTTATCTCAAACTGGAGCGGAAATAAGATTTATAAATGAAGCGGGTGGATGGGTTGCTCTGCACAATGAATATATGGAAACAACAAAAGAAGGGATATATGTTGCGGGTGATTTATCTAATATTGAAGAGGCCTCTACCGCAATTATTGAAGGAAAAATTGCTGGACTGGCATGTGCTAACAGTATAAGAAAAATAGATGATTTTGAAGAAAAATTTAAGAAATATTCATCTCAACTAAGAATATTTAGGGAAGGATATTTTGGAGAAAGAGCAAGGAAAGCAAAGGAAAAAATCATAAGTGGTTATTATGAAAAAATGGGAAAAAGAAGGGTATCTGGAGTTGAGTGATCTAAAATTGCCGAATGAAGAGCAATTGAAAAAGGGAGTGGCGATAATAGAATGCATCCAGCAAATACCTTGCAATCCGTGTGTTGATGCTTGCCCAAAGAAGGCAATTTCAATGAAGGATATAAATGCATTGCCAGAAATTGATTATGAGAAATGCATTGGTTGCGGAAAATGCATTGAAGTTTGTCCTGGACTGGCGATATTTCTTGTTAAAATAGTTGGAAAGGAAGCAATGGTAAGCATTCCATATGAATTTATTCCCTTGCCAAAAGAAGGAAGTATAGTGAAAGCTCTCGATAGAAGGGGGAATGAGATATGTGATGCAAGAGTAGAAAAAGTAAAGAAGGGAAAAACAAATGTTGTTACAATAAGAGTGCCCTCAAATTATGCAATGGAAGCAAGGAATATAGAGGTATAAGGCAAATTCATTGCTTCATTAATTATTTATATCACAATTTTATATTAGAAAACATGAAAAAGATTGCAATTATAATTGCTATTCTGTTGATTTTGCCATCTTGGGTTAGAGGTGATTCAGAAGAAAATATCTTAAAGATAACTATAGAAAGGATTAGGAAAGTATATGTAGGCGATGAAGTGCCAACTTTTTCAATAGTAATAAATGTTGATGGGCAAAGATGGGAAGGCAAGTATGAGGGGCAAGATATAATTATTCGTGAAAAAATTGAGTTTAAAATTAAGGAAGATAAAGATAAAATAAACATTTCAATTGAGATATTTGAAGAAGGAAAAAGAGGATATATTACTCCAGACGATGGAATTTTGAATATAGAATTGGATACTAAGAGAGGAGATTGGAATAAGGACGATTTTCTTGGCGATATCGACGCTTACGGGCATGCGGGCGGATGCAGTGATGGAAAAATAGATGAATATGATTATGAAATATGGTTTGATATAATTTATAATGACTATGACAATGACAGGCTAACATATTGGGAAGAAGAAAATATATACCATACAAATCCATATGTAAGCGACTATGGGATTGATTATGATGGAGATGGTGTAGCCATAGAATGGGAAGATAAATATGGTTATGATCCTTTTAATATAGAAAATCATGCAAATATTGACACAGATAATGATGGTTTAAGTAATTTAGAAGAATATATGATGAGTGAATGGCTATCAGATCCATTTAGAAGGGATATTTACATTGAAGTTGATTGCATGGAAGAATATAATGGGATAAAGCATATAATGCCAGAAAAATCTATTCAATTGCTCTACTCCGCTTTTTCAAAGAAAAACATAATGTTATTCATAGATAATGGAATAATTGAGGAAATGGATATAATTCCATACAAAGAAACCCTTAACTTTGATGAGCTAAATGAAATATATCAAAAATATTTCCTGCATAATGATCCAAGCAATCCAAGGAAAGGAGTGTTTCATTACGCTATTATATGCCATGAAATCGAATTCTGGCGCAGGCCTGCGGGAGGTATGAATTTTAAGAGAGATGCATTTGTGCTGGGAAGCTATTATATTCAGAAATGGAGGCCCACAGAAAGTAAGCAGATAATCGCTCATGCTAGCCTTTTTATGCATGAACTGGGGCATCAATTAGGGCTTAACAATTATATTGGTATAGATAATGAGCACACTCGCTTTCCATGGCAATTGCAATACTGGCTATTTAGAAATTACAAGAGTTGCATGAATTATCGCTACTCCTTTAGCCTTGTTGATTATTCTGATGGAACCCATGGATTCCTTGATTATGATGACTGGGGAAATATTAATTTGAGCAGGTTTAGCAGTTAAGAATGGAAGAGCTAGCTGAATATGCAATAAAAAATTCAAGATATTATACGGAAATAAGGATAGAAAGAGAGAGAACAGAAGATATTTTATTTACAAATGGCGAATTTATAGATGTGGAGAGCGATGAAAAACAGGGTTTTTCAATAAGAGTCATTTCCAGAAGCATAGGATTTTATTCTTCAAATATTTTAAACAGAAAAGAAATTAAAAAGGGGCTAGAGATAGCGGAAAAATTTGCAAGAAAAGGCAAAGATAAAATTTTATTGAGCGAAGAAAAATTCAATGAAGATAGTTATGAAATAAAGGCAAAATTTCCAGAAATTGATGAAAAATTAGATTTCTTGAAATATTTAAGCAAATTGAATAAAAAAAATTTCATATCTTATAGGGAGAAATCTACTGAGAAAATTTATATGAATAGTGAGGGAAGCAAAATTTTTTCAAAAATTCCAAGGATTTACCTCCAATATCTAATAACAGTCGATGATGAGCAGGCGAGCAGGGAATTTGGAAATTCTGCGGGATGGGAAATTTTAAAGAAATGGGAAGTTGAAAAGAAAATAGAGAAAGACATAGATTTTCTTAAAAAAATAAAAAATGGGGAAAAAGCACCAAAGAAAGGAGATGTGATTCTCAGCCCTTTAATAAGCGGGTTAATTGCCCATGAAGGATGCGGTCACCCATTTGAGGCAGACAGAATAATTGGCAGGGAGCTTGCTCAGGCGGGAAAATCTTATGTAAGGTCGGATATGCTCAGGGAGAAAATTGCAAATGAAATAGTTACCATAGAGGATAATCCTCTTATTGAAAGAAGTTATGGATATTATAAATATGACGATGAGGGGGTTAAGGCGAGAAAAAGAGAATTAATCAGGGAAGGAAGAATAAATGAATTTTTGCACAATCGCCAAACAGCGCATGAGATGAACAGGAAAAGCAATGCGTCTGCGAGGGCAAGTTATGGAAAAGAGCCAATAATAAGGATGGCAAATACTTATTTCAAGCCAGGTGATTATGAGTTTGAGGAAATGGTAGAGGAAATTAAAGAAGGTATTTATATGGTAACTTTTATGGAATGGAATATAGATGATAAAAGGATAAATCAGAAATACGTGGGCAATGAAGCATATATAATAAAAAATGGCGAGATCTCAGGAATTGCAAAACATCCTTGCATAGAAATCTCTACCTTTGATATTTTCTCAAAAATTGATGCAATTGATAAGAGGCTGGAATTCCATCCCGCCACCTGCGGGAAGAGCGAGCCGATGCAGGATATGGAGGTTTCTGTAGGGGGGGCGAATATAAGGCTGAGAGATGTGAGGATAAAATGATTGAATATCTGAAAGAATTTGACGGGTATATTGTTAAAGAAAAAAGTTATTTGGCTAAGCAAGTAAGGTTTTACAGGAATAAAGTGGAGATTTTGAATACATGGAATAATAAAAAAATTTACATGACTCTATATAAAGATGGAAAAAAATTCACATTCTCTATTGATAACCCGAACAAGAGGAAGATTAAAAGAAGAATAGAAGAGTGTAAAAAATTTTTTAAGTTTATTCCTCCTTCACCATTTTCAATAAGTGTTGATAAAAAATATTTAAACAGGAAAATTTTTGATAAAAATGTAATTGATGAGGAAAAAATTTTGGATATAGCGGATCAGGTTATAAATTCATCAGCTGGAGAGGTTGCTGGAAATATATATGGGGGGATAGAAAATATAAGGATTATAAATTCTGAAGGAATAGATGAATCTGATAAAAATAGCATGTTTTATATTTCCTCAAGAATGATTAAGGATGATAGATCCGCACATTATACATTTTCCTCAAGAAAAATTGATGGGATAGATAAAGAAGGACTGGAAGAGGCAAAAGAAAGCATAGAAAAAAAGATAAAATTTAAAAAAGCTAAGGAGGGAAAATATAAAATTTTATTTTCACCCCTGGCTTTTGCCAATCTTTCATCAAATTTTTCGGATCTTTCATCCGCATTCCTTGTAAAATCCGGTTATTCCTTCTTAGTGGATAAAATTGGCAAAAAAGTGGCAAGTGAGGAAATAAGCATATATGATAGTGGAATTGAAAAAAATGGACTCTTCTCCAGAAAGTTTGATGATGAGGGGGTTGCAACAAGAAAAACAGTAATAGTGGAGAGAGGTATTCTAAAAAATTATCTTCACAATAGTGTGACCGCAAAAGAATATGGAAAAAATACAACAGGAAATGCGGGGTTAATCGTTCCTGCTCCATGGAATACTATAATAAGGGGGGGAAATTATAAAAAAGAAGAAATGATTGAGGAATTTACTGGAGTTTTTATAACAAATCTTTGGTATACAAGATTCAGAAATTATCTTACAGGAGATTTTTCTACTGTTGCAAGGGATATGGCATTTTTTATAAAAAACGGAGAAATTCTATATGCTCTGAAAGGAATAAGAATAAGCGATAATATTGAGAAAATTTTTAAAAATATAGAGAAAATTTCTAGGGAAAGGAAGCAGATATACTGGTGGGAAGTTTCCCATCCCGTTTTTTCTCCATATGTAATCGTAGATAATGTTAATTTAACTACTGGTTTATAGGATATTTCTCCCTATTTCTCCCTATTTTTCTTTTTATAATTTCTTCAAAGCTCATCTTTGCTTTATCCAAAAAAATAAGCGAATATATGAATACATCCGCCAATTCATCCGCTATCTCATCTCTTATTTTTTCATTACTTATTATTTCATCAAAAGATATATCATTCCACTGAAATTTTTCCAGCAATTCATTTGCCTCTATGGATATAGATATTGCAATATTTTTTGGGGTGTGATATTTGTTCCAATCTCTTTCCTTTATAAAAAATTCTATTTCTTCAATAATTCCATTAATTTCATTCATGCTGAAAATTTGAAAATCCTTTTATAAAAATTTTGTTTTATTATATAATGAAAATCGAAGAGCTTGAAAGAATAGCTATAAAAAGGGCAGAGGGAAAAATAGCATTCTATACCCATCTCATAATATATATAGTTGTGAATATATTCCTTTTCGTAATATGGTATCTTGTATCTGGCGGATTTCCATGGTTTATTTTTTCATTGTTTGGATGGGGCATAGGTTTAATAACCCACTTTATTCATGCCTTCTCTTCAACTTTTGTTGATAAATTGGTTAAAAAAGAATATGAAAAGTTAAAGAAATGAAGCAATTTCCTCTACCATATCAATCCATCTTATAAAAGAATTCACCGCCGCCCTTGCATTTGATATATTTTTTGCCTCAATTTCAACATACAATTTCTCCTTATCTTTATAAATTTTAAAATTCGCATTTGGTGTGCTTTCTCCTTTTAAAGAATTAAAAATTAAATCATTATGTTCGCTATCTATTTCAAGCTTAATGTTCATCTTGCTTTTATATCCTTTGCAACGGGCCCTCGCTCTTTATAAAATATTTTCCCTCCACATTTAGGGCATCTCATTCCCATTCTCTCGAAATCAATTTCCACTCTTTCCCCGCATTTAGCACATACATATATTATCATTTTTCACCCAATATGCTTTTTATTGTTTGCTCAACACCCGCTTTAACTATTGTCTCAGGCACATATGCCCCTCCCGCAAATTTTGTATTACATTTTTTGCATACCCATATTCCTGTACTCTCTCGCTTAACTCTTTTTCTACCGCATTTCGGGCACACATATTTTAGCCTCTGCTTCTCATCAATCTCACGATATATATGGCGGGTTTTTACTCCATATCTTACTCCAAATTTACCAGCAGATTTAACTTTCTTTGTTCTCATTTTTTTCACCCAGTAATTTTCTTATATTTCTTGCATGAAATTGAGCACGCTTTATATTATTTTTTATTTCCTCAATTGTAAATCGCCCATTCAACCCCTTTTGCATTGCCCTTATATCACCATTTTCATCAAGAGCAACGGTAAATCTTGCATCCGCAACCTCTTCCTCATCCGCGCACGGGTCAACAACTATTGCATTATCAAATTTAACAAATGTACAGCTCACAGGGGGGCTTCTAACCGGCAAAGGAACATTTTCCCCCAGACCAAACCTTGCATTTGGTATAACTGTATTCTGCAATGCAGCAGAGGAAGCAAGCAGGCAAGCATCAAAAAGATTTCCATCATAATCTATAACATGCAAATCCACAAAAACAATCCATACCTTCTCGCCGGGAGTTATGCAGAGTTTTTCCATTTCTATATATTCAGATTCTCTTATTCCGCGATCTACAACTCTTGCAAGTTCAATTGCCTCCGGTGTTGGGGGGCCTGGTTCAAATTCGGGAGATGCAATAGGAGGCAATTCTGCTGATGTTGATAAAGCCCCTTTGTCAGGCGAATCAGGATAGGGCTCACCAATTTCAAGTTTTATCCCTGCTATTACCATTGTATTACCTATTTTAACCCTTGCTGATCCCTCCGCATTTTTTAATATATTTTTTTCAATTTTTATGGCTCTATATTCATCAAATTTTCTGCCATCACATCTTTTACCCTCTCTTGCAAGTTTTACAAGATAATCCTTCTTTACATTTGATAATCTTGCCAATTCAATTGGATCCATCATTCCACCTCTCTTGAGTATTTCCTGAGCAAAGCTTCTTTCTGCAATTTCGATATTTCTCTGCAGCCCTTGAGTGCAAGCTCAAGAGCTTCTTCAAATTCTTTGTAAGTTAGATGTCCATCCATTTGCATTAAAAGTATTTCCTCTGTCCTAGGAGCAATTGCAACTGGCAAATCCGCCTCCCCTTTCTTATCTTCTTCACTCGTCAAATCAAGAACAATAACCCCGTCAACCTTCCCAGCAGCACAAGCAACAGGTATATCCCGCATGGGTATGCCCGCATCCGCAAGCGCAACACCTGCTGCGGTTATACCCGCACATCTTGTTCCAGCTTCTGCATCCAGAACTTCGATACATACATCGATGGTTGTTCTGGGGAAAAGCTCGGTAAAAATAACGTTTTCAAGTGCTTCTGAAGTTACTTTTGATATTTCAATGCTCCTTCTATCTGGCCCAGGTTTTTTTCTTTCTTCCACACTAAAAGAGGCCATGTTATATCTTGCATTTACAAGCGCCTTTGTTGGATTTTGTATGTGTTTTGGTAAAGCTTCTCTCGGCCCATAAACCGCAGCCAGTACTTTATTTCCTCCCCATTCTATGTAGCATGAACCATCCGCTCTATAAAGAACGCCCGCCTCAATTTTTATTTTTCTCAGCTCATCAGGTCTTCTTCCATCAATTCTAATCCCTTCTTTCATTTAACCACCTAACATTTTTATAATTCTTTCAGTAAGCCCAAAAGTATGTGCTTCTTTTTCAATTTTCTTTATTGCCTCAACCGCTAGATTAACTTTTTCATCTTCTCCTTTTAACCATATTCTACCATTCTGTCCAACAAATATCCAGCAACCTGTGTATCTTTTTAGAGTAGAAAGCATCGAGCCTTTTTTACCTATAACTCTTGGAACTTTTGATGGTTGAATATCAATAACAATACCATCTTCTATTTTCCTGCATTGCTTATCTTTCATTGATACATCAACGTTTTTTGCTTCATCAACATTTGATATAATACCAACTATTATATCCTTCTCCTTTAGATACTTAGATGTTTCCCCATATTGTATTTCCCATGGAGAATTTTCCATTGAAAGAAAAGCGGAATATGGCGAATTTATATCAATAACCCATCCATTTCTATAAACTTCCTTTACTACTCCTATAATTGTATCTCCTGCATTTGGAACATATACCCCACTAAGAGGTATAACATTTGCATATCTTCCTTTTTCCTCTAAAATTCCTACGAGAGACGAATAAACATTATCTCCTTCTCTAAATGCTCCTTTACCTGGCAATTTGCTTTTATCCCCGATTAAATATCCTGGCAAAACAATTTTTCTTATCATTTTAATAATTTTGAAACAATTTCTCCTTTTGTAATGCTATTAAGTTTTTCATAAAGTTCGCCTTGCATACCAGCTGGTATTTCAACAACACATTTTAAGCTTCCATCTGAAAGCCATTCTTCCTTTAATATTTTTGAAATTTTCATAATTTCACCATATGCTCTTCCTGAATAAGTAGAGGGAATAACAACCTCTATTTTAACATTTTCTATGCTTATTGGAATTATTGGTCTTATTGCAGCTATAATCTTTTTAACTTGCTCCTCTACGGGCTTAAAAGCATCTATATTAACCTTTGCTTCTTCTATAGCTCTCTCTATTCTATCTCTAGGGTGAGGGAGTTTTGTATGCGGGTCCATTGAACAGCGAGCTATCCAGTCAACAATTGCTTTTTTCTTTCTTTCTATCATTTCCCTCCTCTGCTTTACAGTTAATTGTATCTCTCCCTCTTTTATAATTTTAAGAGCTATTTCCTCAATATTTAATGTTCCAAAAACTTCTTTTAATGCTTCCTCAGATGCTTTATCTCCTTTTCTTGCATCTTTAAAAACAATATCTATTGCCAATGCCTCTAAAACATTTACTTTTTTGTCCTCAAGAATTTCCTCTACCATCTCAGGGTCAACCAATATTTCGAAATGTTTTCCTTTCTTCTCATATCTTGCAATAATTGCTTCATCAAGTGATACCATTATCTTTCCTCCCTGAAATATTTTTCAGTTTCTTTTTTTGATAATATCCTGAATTCCTTACCCTCTTCAACAACTCCAATTTCTATTGCTTCCTTATCTATTTTCTTATCTGGTTGGCT
>JACIWA010000012.1 GCA_014361195.1 Thermoplasmatales archaeon
TAAATGAAATTGCTTTCTGAATTGCTTGCTGAAAGAAATAAAAGAAGGCATTGTTAGCATTAAAGCTATATCTTTGCCTCCATGATTTAAATCAAAATTGTTTATACAAGGATTTCGCAATCCTTTGTAAAATATTTTATACTACCCCATTATTTCAATATGGAATGGATTGAAAAAATATTGAAGGAGATTGATAATTCCAGAATATTTCTCAAGAAATGCGATTTATATACATATGGTTTTGATGCATCAATTCACCATGCTATTCCAGATATAGTAATAAAGCCAAAAAGTGCGGAGGAAGTAGAAAAAATAGTAAAAATCGCAAATGAGCACCGCATTCCAGTTGTTGCAAGAGGAGCGGGCACCGCGCTCTGCGGGCAGGCGGTGCCGACGCATGGGGGAATTTTGCTTGATATGACAGGAATGAATAAAATAAAGGAGATAAATGTGAATGATTTGTATTGTGTTGTTGAGCCAGGTGTGGTTTATGCGAGCTTGAATGAAGAGCTTGCTAAATATGGCTTCTTCTTTCCTCCCACGCCAGGAAGTGGGGATGTATGCACAATTGGGGGTATGATCGCAGTAAATGCATCTGGGGCAAGGGCTATAAAGTATGGAGCAACTCGTGACTATGTTCTTGGCCTGGAGGTTGTTTTTCCTTATGGAAGAAAAAGGCTCGGTGGATTTACATTGAAAAATTCATCCGGCTATCAAATTGAAAGGCTGATTGTTGGAAGCGAAGGAACACTCGGAATTATAACTGAAGCAATAATTAAACTTGCTCCATTGCCTGAGAAAAAAGCTCTTGCAATACTTCCATTCAATGATTTAATGGAAGCGGGAAAATGTGTATCTAAAATAATAAGCAGTGGAATTCTCCCCTCAAGCCTTGAAATAATGGATAATATATGCATAAAAGCGGTTAATAAAGCAATGAATATTGGCCTTCCAGATACGGAGGCAATTCTTTTCATTGAGTTAGATGGAAAAGAGAACGAGGTTAAAGAAGAAATAGAAAAAATTAAAAAAATGTTCAAAGGAATAGAATTCACCGATGATGAAAAGGAAATGCAAAGGCTATGGAAGGGAAGAAAAGGAATATTACCATCCCTTTCAAGATATGGAGATGATATGGTTTCGGTGAGCTTGGCGGATGACATGTGCGTCCCTATTTCAAAAATACCAGACGCAATAAAAGAATTTCAAGAAATTGCAAAAAAATATGGAATAATAGTTGGTACATACGGGCATGCGGGTGATGGAAATCTTCATACAAAAGTTTTGCTAAATCCAAGGGATGAGAATAGCTGGAAAAATGCGGAAAAAGCGGTGGATGAAATATATAAGGCGGTAAAGAAGCTTCGCGGACTTGCGAGCGGGGAGCATGGAATTGGAATAACAAAGGCGCCATGGATGGATGAGGACGGGGAGACAATGGAAAGAATCAAAAAGGCTATTGATCCAAATAATATAATGAATCCTGGAAAAATGATGCAGTGGAAAAAAAGTATAATCTCACATCTCAGATATAAATAAATATCTTTTATTTATTCCTATCATGGAAATTTATAATGAAATACTTTCATGCACCGCCTGCGGATTCTGTAAAAAGCCATACTATTCTTACAATTTCAGTGAAAAGGAGAGTGATTATCCAAAAGGAAAAATAATGATTGCCTATGGATTGCTAAGTGGAGAAATAGAGGAAGATATGGATGTGGTCAGGATATTGCAGGATTGCTGTCTTTGCAGGAGATGCGAAGAAGATTGCCCTTCAAATATAAAAATAGCGGAAATAATAAAGGGGGCTAGATATAAATTAAAGAATTTGTTGCCCGAGCATAAAAAAATTTATGAAAATTTTCAGAAATATGATAATATATTTGGTGATGAAAATTTTTCATATGGAGAAGGAAAAAATGCATTTTTCATGGGATGTGTTGTTAAAAAAGAAATGAAAGATGTTATAATTTCTCTATTTGATAAAATAGGTGCGGATATTAAAATAATAAGCCAGTGCTGTGGCGGGCCATTGAGAAAAATTGGAATAGATTTTGAAAAGAAAAAGCTAGATTTTGAAAAAATTTTATTTTCCTGCCCGAATGGAATGATTGAATTCATGGATTATAGTCCTATTCACATAAGCCAGTTCTTTTTGAAAAGCGAATTTAAGAAAGATGGAAAAAATTATATATATCATGACTCAGAAATTCTGGGAAGATATATTAAAATTTATGAAGAACCTAGAGAAATAATAAAAAAGATTGGAAATCTTGTTGAATTCAAAGAAAATAGAAAAATGGCAAGATGGTGTGGAGGAGAGATTGAATATAAAAGCGCTTTTCAGGAGAAAGCGGATGAGCTTGCAAGATATATTGCAAAGGAGGCAAAAGAGAAAAATGCAACAATTGTAACTTCTTCACCCCATTGCTATAGTCATCTTAAAGAATATGGTGCAATAGATTTAGCCCAGTTAATTGAAGAAAAATTGAAAAACTTTTAAATAGTGAAGTATTTTCTATCGTGATCAAAATGTTCGGAAAAACAAAAAAGGGATATATAGATCTTGAAGAAGCAGGCGTTGAAAAAAGAGAAGAGGCAAAAATGTTTGTAAGAGTAGCGGAAGTACACAAATATGAAGATTTAAAGGAATTGATAAAACATGTTTATGAAGGAAATATGCTTCTCATGGATATATCTCCAATTTCTGCGGATAGCATAGAAGTGGAGAGGATAATAAATGAAATGAAGAAAGTAGCAAGTGATATAAATGGCGACATTGTTGGCATTGATAGAAACAGATTTATAGTAACTCCATCTGGAGTAAAAGTTGATAGAAGAAAAATAAAAACATATTAAATCAAAAATCTTTCAAGCTCTAAATAATCAAGCCATTCTTCCTTGCAATCGCAACTTGGCTCTTCCATTTTTTGATTTAATGAAAAATTTCTTATTTCTCTTAAAAAAGAGGTGTCACATTTCCCGCAGTTGTGCGCCCCCCTTGGTGTGCCTCCCGCAACCACATCGCATCTTATAATTCCATCATAAATTTCCTTGCTTTCATTTATTATTTTTGAAACACTCCATAGCCATGGAGGGCGATAAATACCTTTTTTCCATAATATTTCAACAAGGGTTTTGCTGTGGATTGCAACTGGATTGAAAGAAATTATATCCGCAATATCCTTTATCTTTTCTACACTATAAATTGCATCTTTTATTGCATCGCTCTCTGAAAGAAAAGGTGGCTTAATTAAGATATAAACCCTTAAACTTTTTCCATATTCCTTGACTTTTTCAGCAGAGCATCGCCATTCTTCAAATTTAAAACCTTTGTTTATTGAATATTCAAGAACTTTATTATTTGCGGATTCAAGTCCCATAGCAACTTCAATATTTTCATTTTTCAAATTTTCAAGAGCATTTATAAACTCTGGTCTGCTCTCAATAACTATCTTGCCCGCTTTTTCAAATTTTTTAATTACATAATTTTGCATTTCATAAGAGAGTTCATTTTCATCTAAAAAACTTCCAGATGTATATATTTTTACAATTTTCTCCTCTCTATATCTGCTCAAAACAAAATTTACTTGCTCAATTATTTCTTCCTCACTTGCATCATAGCTTTCCTTGAAATATCCACACATTGTGCATCCTCCCTGTCTTGCCCATCTACATCCACGAGTATTAAGAATAAATGCAAAGGAATCAACAATTTCACCTTTCAAAATTTCCTTTTCATTCCATATCCTTGGCTTCTCCTTTCTTTCTTCATATATCTTCAAATTTTTTACAAATTCATTCAGCTTTTCCATTGATAATAATGCATTCCATATTTAAATTGATGCTCAAACTTAAATAACATTTCTCCTTTACTTTCGTGAATAATGCAGGAAATTATCAAACCAAGCCCTTCTCAAAATACAGAAAAAATATCCAACTAATAGCGGGCGAGGGGTGGCGAAAGCACAGCCTGCATTTCCTGATTGAGGCAAATGTTACAAAATCTCTCGAAATAATAAAAAATTATAAAAAGGAAGGGAAGGATGTTTCTTTTACTGGATGGATAATAAAATGTCTTTCTCAAGCCATAGTGGAGCATAAGGAATTAAATTCATATAGACAGGGAAGGAATAAAATTGTAATTTTTGATGATGTTGATGTTGCAATACCTGTTGAAAAAAAGATTAATGATGATTACATTCCAATGGCATATATAATAAGGAGGGCAAATGAAAAAAGTATATGGGATATAACTGAAGAAATAAGAAATGCGCAGAAAAGAGGGGGAAAGGAACAGGTTCTTATGAAATTAAGCTTTGTTGAGAAATTTGTGTTGAAATCTCCTTATTTTATAAAAAAATTTATTTTATTTTTGCTCAGGAAAAGAGGGATTATAAAGAAGAAGCATATGGGAACTGTAGGAGTTACATCCGTTGGAATGTTCGGCAACTTCTCTGGATGGATAATTCCTTTAGGAGGGACTACTTCAATTCTTCTTGTTGTAAATGGAATCTCAAAAAAACCAGTTGTAAGAAATGATAAAATTGAAACAGCAGAAATACTGCATCTCACATTAACTTTTGACCATGATTTAGCGGATGGAGGAAAAATATCAAGATTTATAAGTAGATTTGTTGAATTGGTTGAAAATGGATTTAGCCTGAGCTAAAAATTTAAGTATTCTTAAGCAATATACTTATATGAGACACCTAAAATTATTTACTCCTGGCCCAACTGAAGTGAGAGAGGAAATTTTGCAGGAAATGGCGGTTCCCCAAATATATCATCGCTCTCAGGAATTCAGCAAGCTATATGAAGAAATAACAACAAAATTACAGAAAGTTTTATTCACAGAAAAGCCAGTGCTCATCTTCCCCTCCTCATCAACCGGCGCCATGGAGGCGGCGGTCTGCAATGGGGTTGCTAAAAAATGCCTCAACCTGATTAATGGGGCCTTTTCCAAGAGATGGCATGAAATAACAAAGGGGAATGGAGTGCCTTGCGATGCTTTTACAGTTGACTGGGATAAGGCAATAAAGGCAAACATGGTGGAGGAAAAGCTTGCCAGTGGAGAGTATGATGCGGTAACTCTTGTTTTTAATGAGACATCAACAGGACTTATGAATCCTTTAAAGGAAATTGCAGAAGTTGTAAGAAAATATGATGATGTTCTTTTCTTTGTTGATGCGGTATCTGCAATGGGAGGAGTTAAGATAGAAGTGGATAAACTTGGAATAGATATGTGCTTAGCTGGGGTGCAGAAATGCTTTGCACTTCCATCTGGTATAACTGTTGCATCAGTAAGCGAAAGATTGCTTGAAAGGGCTAAAAATGTTCCTCCAAGAAGTTATTATTTCAACCTGAATTTGCTTTATAAATATCACCAGAAAAATCAGACAATGGTTACACCTCCAATTTCTCAAATGTTTGCGCTTAACAAGCAACTTGATTATATATTAAATGAAGAAGGACTTGAAAATAGATTTGCAAGGCATGAAAAAATGGCAAAAATTGTTCAGGATTGGGCAAGAAAATATTTTGATATATATCCAGAGAAAGGCTATGAATCAAAAACCCTAACATGCATAAAGAATACAAGAAATATATCTGTTAAAGAGCTGAATGAACAACTTGCAAAATATTATATGCGTATCTCAGATGGATATGGCGATTTGAAAGGAAAAACATTTAGAATAGCGCATATGGGAGATATACAAGTTCAGGATATAAAAGGTTTGCTCGCGGTAATTGAAGAAATTTTAGGGCTTTGATGAAAGAAAAAATAAGAAAGGAATTACTTGAAAAAAGGAATTCACTGACAACATATGAAATATTGGAGAAAAGCAATCTCATATTAAAAAATCTGTATAGCTTGGAAGAATTTTCAAAAGCAAGCAAATTAGCTAGTTATATTTCATTTGGAAGTGAGGTATATACACACGGGCTGATCAGAGAATATTCAAAAAAGAAGGAATTTTTTGTTCCATTTATAAAGGATGGTGATATATTTTTATCAAGAATAAGTTCTTGGGAGGAGCTTGAAGGCGGGATATATGGAATACTTCAGCCAAAGGAGCCAAAGGTAGAAAATGGAAATTTAGATATTATAATTGTTCCAGGAATTGCATTTGACGAAAACGGAAATAGAATAGGCTATGGAAAAGGATATTTTGACAGACTTTTAAAAAAATTTTCTTCAATAAAAGTTGCTTTGGCATTTGATTTTCAGGTTTTGAAAAATATTCCTAACCAAGAGCATGATGTAAAAATGGATATAATAGTCACTGAAAAAAGGATTATAAATTGCAATGTTCGATAAATGTCTTAGATAGTTCGATGTTTGTTACATATTATTTATAAACTGTATAATGTTTTTAGAGAGGGGAGGGAAAATGCCTCCCTCTCTTTTTATTTTTTCCTCCCTCCCCCTGCCTCCAATAAGTTTTTTAATATTGTTAATTATTATTCACATGAAAGCATTGGCAATTGTAATATCTATTATAATGATTGCTCCTGTTGCATTTCAAAAAAGCAACGAAAATATTTTCTCTGGCTATACAAATTTTATTTACAGAGAAGGTTATCCTATCCTGCCATATAAATATGAAACATACATATTTCCATTTGGAACAGAAATAAAGGAAATAGAAGTAATGGAAAAAAATGTTGAAAAAATAAAAATAAGTGGAAAGATAGAGCCCGCTCCAGCACCTTATCCAAAAAAATTTGAAATAAAAGAGGGTGAGATATATAGCAGGGATGAATTTTATCCATCAAGCTGGTATGAATATGAAATTCATGCGGGAATAAATAATGGTGAAAGAGTAATATTCTTAACAGTTTATTTATATCCATTCAGATATAATGCATTAAGAAATGAAATTCTTCATGCAAGCGACTTTGATATAAAAATTGATTATTCTTTGCCAGAGAAAACATTTGCTTCAACATATGATTTCCTAATAATTTCTCCTGATGCATGGGTAAGCGAGTTATCTTTGCTTAAAGAGCATAAGGAAAGCAAGGGAATAAGAACAATAGTAGTAGGGTTAAATGAAATTTATGCTCATTCATCAGCAAGAAAAGGAAGAGATGATGCGGAAAAAGTGAAGTATTTCATAAAGAATGCAATTGAAGAATGGGGAATAGAATATGTAATGCTTGTTGGAGGAAGAAAATATAGCTCTGAAGAATGGCATATGCCAGTTAGATATGCATATGCTATTGACTACATTCCTCCATTTACAGAAAATGAGTTTATAAGCGACTTATATTTTGCAGACGTTTATAAATATGAAAATGGCTCAATCGCTTTTGAGGACTGGGATAGCAATGGAAATGGATTATTTGCGGAATATAACTACGAAGGAAGATATGATAAAATTGATTTGATGCCAGATGTTTATGTTGGCAGATTAGCTTGCAGAAGTAAAATGGAATTGAGAAATGTTATAAAAAAGAGTATTGAATATGAAAATTCCGCAGAAAAGAAAAGGATTCTTCTTTGCGGAGGGGATACAGATACATTTGATAGAGAAAATGTTAATGAAGGAGAATATTTAAATGAAATTGTAGCAAATCTAATGAGGGGCTTTGAATGCATAAAATTGAAAGCAAGCGATGGCTCTCTTAATAGGAAAAATATATGGAAGGAAATAATGAAAGGAGTGGATTTTATAGATTTTTCAGGGCATGGCTCACCTAATAGCTGGGCAACTCATGCGCCAAATAGCGAGGAATGGATTGGAATAACCATTTTCGATATCTTTACCTATTTCAACAGAAAATTGCCTGTAATTTTTGCAAATGCATGTCATACCGCCCAATTCAATTTAACCTATGATTGCTTCGGCTGGCAATTTGTAAAGAAAAAGCAGGGTGGCGCTGTCGCTTTTATAGGCTCAACTGGCCTATCTTATGGGCTCAGTGGATATAATACAACTAAAACCCTATCTGGTTATCTTGAAATAGAATTTTTCAAGAATTATTATGAGGCGAATTTTTTGGGAGAGATGTTTTATGCAGCAATAAGAAATTATATTATTGAAATTCCCCTTGATGACTGGCAGGATTACAAAACAGTTGAAGAATACATCTTGCTAGGGATACCCTGCCTGAAGATAAAATGAAGGAAAGACTTGATGCAATTGATATATATGCAATTGTCAGCGAGCTGAAGGGCATTGAAGGAAGTTATATAGGAAAAATATATCAGGATAAAGATGAAATTTTCATAGGTTTAAAGGACAAGAGGGAATTATTTATAAAAAGTGGAAAATGGATATGCCTGAGCAAATACAGGGAAAGCAAAGCGGAGCAACCACCTCCATTTGCGATGGGCTTGAGGAAATACATAAGTGGAGGAAAGGTAGTAAAAGTGGAGCAATATGAAATGGATAGAATTGTTTTAATTGAAATAGTTAAAGAAAAACTCTACAGGCTTGTAATTGAAATAATTCCTCCTGGCAATATTCTTCTTTTAAATGATGAATGGAAGATAATTTTACCGCTCACCCATCAAAAATGGAAGGATAGAATATTGACAACTGGAGAGAAATATATTTTTCCTTCCGCAAAAAATCCAAAGAAGATTTCGGAAGAGGAATTCAATAAAAGAGAAGATATCCTGAGCTTGTTAATAGAAAATGGCTTGCCAAGAATATATGCAGAGGAAATATCAAACTATGAAGAATTCAGAAATTTCATAAAAAAATTAGAAGAAAAAAATTTTGAGCCCCAGATAATAAAGAATTCTGAATTTATAGATGTGGTCCCATTCTCATTGAAAAGATACGATGGCCATGAAAAAATATTTTTTGAAAGCATGAATGAAGCATGTGATGAATATTATCACTCGATAAGAAAAGAAGAAAGGAAAGAGGAAAATGATATAGAGGAAAAAATAGCAAGGCGCATAGCAAAGCAGGAGGAGGCAATAAAAAAATTTGAAGAAGAGGAGAAAAGATACAAGGAAGAAGGTGATGCTATTTTTGCAAATTATGAAAGGGTTGAAAGAATACTTAAAGAAGGGGGAGAAGGAATAATAAGGAAGAAATATCCATTTGTGGAAGTTGAATTGCCTTATATGGATAAAAATATGATTTTAAAGATAGATTTGAGGAAAGGAGTTTATGAAAATGCAAATGAAAAATATCTGAAAAGCAAAAAAATGAGGGAAAAAATAGAAGGAGCAAAAAAAGCAATAGAAGAAACAAAGAAAATGGTTAAATCCCAAAAAGAGAAGAAAGAAAAGAAGAAATTCTGGTTTGAAAATTATAGGTGGTTCATTTCATCTGATGGAAACATTGTTGTTGGTGGAAAGGATGCGAAAACAAATGAAAGGCTAGTTAGAAAATATCTTAAGGAAGATGATATATATGTGCATGCGGAAATACACGGGGCGCCGTCGTGCGTGATAAAGGCGAGTGGTATAGATGGAAAACCTTTGAAAATAAGTGAAAATACAATTAAAGAGGCATGCCAGTTTGCGGTTTCTTATTCAAAAGCATGGGATCAATTTTCTGTTTGTAATGCATACTGGGTTTATCCATGGCAGGTCTCAAAAACTCCTGAAGCAGGTATGTATTTGCCAAAGGGTGCATTTATGATAAGGGGGAAAAGAAATTATGAAACTTGCTTACTTGAGATTGCTATCGGGCTTGTTAAGATTAAGGGAGTTGAGAAAATAATGGGAGCACCATCTTCTGCTGTTAAAAGGCTTTCTGAAAAATGGGTTGTTCTTGTTCCTGGAGGAGAGGATGCAAATAAAGTTGCGAAAAATCTTGCTAAACTTTTTGACGTTGAGATAGAAGATGTGCAGAAAGCAATGCCCCCTGGAAAAGTGCAACTAAAAGAGGAAAATATATGAAAGTGATTGATCTTGATTTAAAGAAAGGTATTGCAAAATTAATTATTCAAAGCAAAGAGGATTGCTGGCATTTATACAATATAATAGAAGAAGGTGACTTTTTGTCAGGATATACATTTAGAAGCAGAAATGATAGTAGCGAGAAGATAAGGAAGAAGAAAGAGGAAAAGGAAAGGGTCTATCTCAAAATAGAGGTAACTGATAAGGAATTTCATGAATTTACAGACAAACTCAGGATAAGGGGAAAAATTGTTGAAGGCGAGGAAGCGGGAGCATATCATACCTTTTCAATTGAGCCAAATATGGAAATAAAAATAGAAAAAGAGTGGAAGGAACACCATTTAAAAAGGCTGAAAGAAGCGGAGGAAATTAAACCAAAATTTGCGGTTCTTGTTATAGATGATGATGAGGCAACACTTGCAATAATTCATGAATACGGGGTGGAAGAAAAATTTCACATTTTTTCTAATAAATCTGGAAAAGATTACAAAAACGGATATGATGAAAAGGAATATTATGGCCAGATATTAAAAAAGATAAAGGAGATAAGCTTGCCCTTAGCAATAGTTGGGGCGGGTTTTGAAAAGGATAAATTTTTATCATTTGCAAAAGGTGAGATTAAAAATTATTTTGTTGATAGTGTATTTAATTCAGGTATGGCAGGGGTATATGAAGCGATAAAAAGAGGAATAGTCAGCAAATTTATGGAGGAAAATAGAGTTGCAAAAGAAATAGGAGTGGTTGAAAAAATTCTTGAAGAAATTTCAAAAAATGGAAATGTTGCTTACGGCAAAAGCGAGGTAGAAAAATATGTTGATTTGGGAGCGGTTGAAAAATTGGTTATATTAAATTCTCTTGTAAGGGAAGAGGAGGAAACCATAAGGAAGGCAGAGGAAAATAGGGCGGAAATAATTTTTGTTAGTGAGCTTCATGAAGGAGGGAAAAAATTAACAGCTTTAGGGGGAATCGCTGCTCTTTTGAGGTATAAAATTAACTGATTTTCTCTATCTTTGCCTTATAATAGGTATATACTATTTTTACCTGTAAATCATTTCCTTTGTCCAAAATAATCGGCTTTGGTGTTATTGAAAAACTTGCCTTGCATTTAGCATTCTTCATTTCATACTCTTTTAGCTTTTCATATACCTCTGTTTCATTTCCTTCAAAAATAAAATCACTGGGATATTTTCCTTTAACACTTGCCTCTATTTTTTCATATTCAGAGAATGATTTAGAAAAATTCATCTCTGGAATATTTACGGTTGCATCAACCTTATCAGTCCAGTTCCATTTAAATATTAAGCCGTGGAGATTTATATTATCTTTCCACTCCACAGATAAATATATTGAGGATATACCCGCATAATTTTCATCCAATTTTATCTCATATGTTTTTTCTACCCCTTCCTTTCCTAAATAAAATTCATCTGTTATTTCATTGCTGTATTCTCTCCAGCTAATCCTGTATTTTTCTTTTTGTATTTCTTTTGTACCCACATAACTTTTTTCATGGTATACTATACCAATTATCGCAACAATAAGTATCGCAATCCCAACAGATATAACCATCTTATCCTTATTATCCAATTTCATAGGGTTATAAGTTTTTAATATTTATAAAATTTAGCATTCAAAGGTATAAACTTCCATTAATTAAATATCTCAGCCTCAAGTGAGGAAAATCCTTTTAAATATAAATTAAATATTTATTAATGCGAAAGAGGATGAAAAAGTCAAGAAAAGGAGGGTTAAGGAAATTACGCTGTTATCTGGTTAAAAAAAATTTATTTGTATCTCAAAAAATTGAGAGAGGAGAAGATATTTCATTTATAGAAGGGTCAATTGAAAAAAGGGTTGATCACATTGTATGAAATAAAAAGAGAAAAAATGGAAGGTATTACGAATCAAAGCATTGGAAAAGAGCAACTGGTTAGGGGTTTTATTTTTAATTGCTCTAACAAGACAGAAAAAGAATGTTTGGAGAAAATGTTGTTTGGAGCGGATAAAATTTACGGACCCGTTGTTATTAGAATTAGAAAAGGTGACCTCCTTTTCTTGGTTAACAGAGAGAAAGATGTTATATATGGTGTCTTCAAGGCAACTACAGATGGTGGGTTTAAAATCGAGTTCTCTGCATGGAAAGGAAGATATCCTTACCAAGTAAGAGTTCAAATACTCGGTGAAATTATAGAATTAAAAGGGGCGGATGAAATACTGAGAAGATTCGGAATAGCACAAAATACCCCCTTGTATTGGAAGAAAAATTGGCTTTTACGTAGATAGGATGGAGTGCTTCTTCTATAGGGGAAAGAAAAGAAGCAGGAGGAATTTTTATATGTTTTTATAAGCTACTAAAATATCTTTCTATATAGTTTGTTGGCTTTTCCTTTATGATATGGCAAAGAAGGAAATTATAAAATAAAAGTGAAAGCAAGGGATTTTTATGAAGAAAGTGAATGGAGTGAGTAGCTTATTGTAAGCATGCCATTTTATTTTTCCAGCAAGAGAATAAAAATAGGAGTTTATATTGAGTTTTTCGGAAGAATTATTTATTTTACACCAGATATTTCTTTGCGAGCAAAAGTAAAGAAGGCTTCTTGATTAATTTTTTAAGGAAAAATGTCATCTTTGCTTGGGTTAGCTGGAATATATCCTCACCCTGTAAAATTTCTGCAAGGGTTTCAAAATCTTTATCTTCAAGCTTTTCAAGGAAATATCTCAGTTTCATAAGCTTTTCATTCTTTTCCCCATATTCTTCATTCCATCTCTCTTCATATTCCTTCAAGTTTTCTTTCCCAACATCTCCTTTGCTTAATGCTTTTTCCGCAACCTCACTCGCAATTATTGAAGAATGAATGGCCCTCACTATACCTCCACCATGAATTGGATTTACAAGCTGGGCGGAGTCGCCAACAAGCATTAATCCATCTGCAACCATCTCCGTAAAGTGGGCTACTGGCACTCCCCCCGCATTTATTTCAATCGGATAAGAATTGCTGAATATTTCTCTGTGTTCCTCTAAAAATTTTTTAAAGTAATCGAAGGCCTTCATCTTTGCCTTTTTTTCAAGAATTCCTAGCCCAACATTTGCGGAAAATTCTTTTGGAAATATCCATGCATAACCACAGGGTGCAACATCATTTCCGAAGAAAAGATGAATATATTTTTCATCAACCTTCACATTTGCCATTTCATATTGAAAACAGGAATGGTAGTCGCTTAACTTATTTACTGAATTAAGTCCCGCCCATCTTCCAACCTTGCTTTCAACCCCATCCGCTCCTATAACAATTTTTGCAATAACTTCAATCTCTCCTTCAATTGTATTTATTTTTGCATTCCACATCGAATTTTCTCTTTTCATATCAATAACCTGTGCCTTCACCATGCATTTTGCTCCATTTTTAATTGCCTCACTTGCAAGATATTTCTCAAAAACCTTCCTCTCCAAGATATAACCCTCCATATCATTTCCTTCCATTACAACATATTTCCCGCTTGGAGAATACAAAATTGCTCCCTTTATTCTGTTTGCGATGCTTTTCTCATTAACTTTTATCCCGAGTTTTTCCAGTCCATGCCTCGTCACCCCTTCCGCACATCTCTTAAAAATCCCGATCTCCTGCTTTTTTTCAACAAGAAGCGTATTAAATCCTCGCCTTGCCATCTCCTTCGCAGCCACGCTTCCCGCTGGCCCCGCCCCCACCACAAGGCAATCAACTTTCATTTCCATATTCATTTTTCCATCGCTCCAACCGGACAGAACTTTATGCATTTTCCACAATCAATACATTTTTCATCTATCTCTATAGTAAATTCATTTAATGTTATTGCATTTGCGGGGCATATTCCAACACATCCCGCGCAATGAAGACATTTATTATTTACTCTTGGCATGCTTTTCCCTTACATGAAGAGAAGTTAGAGGAACAGAAAATCTTTTCTCTACTTCCTCGCGATAGGTTGGGCCACTATTATATGCACAGAAGGGTATTATTCTACCATCCGGAGTAACATAGTGTATTCCACATCTCATAACTCTCTCTATGTCATAATTGTATAAATCCTGAAAATGCATCGCTCCTATATATAAGCTCTGCCAGTGGAATTTTGATAAACTTTTTTTATCTCTCTTCCCTAGTATTTCTTTAATTACATCTTTTAAATTCATTCCCTCAGGCATTTCCTTCTCATCTATATACTTACTCAATTTCATTGCCTTTATCAGCTTTAACTTCTTAAACTTTGATTTTTCAATGCTCTCCGCAATCTTTCTAGCTTCTTCAAGGAAGCCATCAACTTCAACAAATTTATTTATCGGAATTATTTCATCTCCTCTTACAAATACATATGTTGCAGCCCCACAATGAGGATGAATTGTAAATTTTGCTCTCTCTTTCTTATCCAATGCATTTGCTATATCAAAAATTGGAAGCACACATGGCACACTATACCATGCATCTCTTGTTATTTTACCATCTGTATCTTCTTCAATTCTTTTTATCAAATCTGGTATAGTAAATCTCTGCTTGGCTCTCTCCTTCTCATCTATTCTTCCAGTAAAAGATACTGGCTGAAAGTTAATTCCCCTTACAACATCTATATTCTCTATTGCAAAATTTATTATTTTTATTATTTGATCGTCATTAACTCCCTTTACAATCGTTGGAACAAGGACTGTGCTTAACTTTGGCTTTGTATTTCTGCATGCCTCAATCGCCTTCTTTTTAACTTCAAAAAGTTTTCTCCCCCTTGCGGTTTCATAAACTTTCTCATCAACCCCATCAAACTGCAAATATACAGTATGCAATCCCGCATCGAGCATTTTCTGGGCAAAATCTGGCTCTTCCGCAAGCTTAACACCATTTGTAGCAACCTGAATTTGAACAAAACCAAGCCCGCTCGCATATCTTACCATATCAAGAAAATGGGGATGAATTGTTGGCTCCCCTCCTGAAAATTGCACTGCATAAGGCTTGGGCTCATTTTCCATCAGGAGGCGAAGCATGGCCGCCACCTGCTTGTAGCTCAATTCATAAACATAGCCAGATGCATTTGCATTTGCAAAGCATATTGGGCATTTAAGATTGCATCTATTGGTTATGTCAATGTTTGCAAGGATTGTAGGGGTTTTATGCTCATCACAAAGACCGCAATCAAAAGGACAGCCATCTATCGCAGGGTAGAGAGGATTTTTTAACTTTTGCTCATATGGCCAGTATTTATCCGCTTTCTCAAAAAGCTCCACATCACTCCAATAGACATCTTCAAATTTACCATGCTCTTCGCAATTTTTCCTTATAATTACTTTTCCATTCTTTTCATATATTTCAGCATCAACTATCTTCTTGCATACAGGACAAAGAGATTTTGTATTTTTTGGCAACATTTACTTCATTTTTTTCATATCTTCGAGTAAATTTTCCAGATCATCTTCATGTTCTACTTCATCTTTGAGAATTTCAAGAATCATATTATATGTGAGCGCATCCTTTCCCTCAGTGATTTTCAGCAATTTATTATACACTTCTATTGCACATTGCTCTCCTTTTATGTTTTGCTCTATTATTTTCTTGCAATCTTCAGATGGAATTTCATATCCACAATTTGTAAGAGAATACCATTCCTTGGGGCTTAAAATCGGTTTTTCTCCAAGCTGAAGTAATCTATTAACTATCATCTCCGCATGCTTCAATTCATCTTTTGCATGCTCTTCAAGTTCACCCGCTATAACCTCCCTCATTGCTCCTTTAACAATCTTCGCCCCCGCCCAATACTGGTAGTATGCAAGCCATTCATCCGCAAGAGCTTTCTTCAGCTCATTCACTATTTTATTCAAATCCTTAACAATTCCTCTACCTTTTGTTCCCATTTTTATCCCTTTTGTTAAAGATTTTTCAATATTTATTATTTTTGGAAATTACTGATGATTTCTTCAGTTTGGGTTTTTCTAAATCTGTTTTTGGTTTGAAGACACTGACTTTTTCAGTTTGATTTAGAACCTCTTTTTTACTAATGCTTGACAATAGCTTACTCAAACTTTATGGATTAAATATCCATACAATTATTTTATCAGTTGCAACTCCTCCAGCTTTTCCATAAAAAGCTCCAACAGTTACTTCATATAAT
>JACIWA010000013.1 GCA_014361195.1 Thermoplasmatales archaeon
CTTTCCTTTTTAGGAGGCCATTTGTAAGTATATAGTAATTTTTCCTAGTCATCGTGATGTTATGACCAACAAAATTCAAGGTAGGCACAGTTTCTACATATTTTCTTCCTTTGAGGCTGTGGAACATCGCCTTTAATTATGGAGTCTATATCTTGGAGAATTTTTTCTAATCTTTTCTCAATATCGTGGGTTAGTCTTATTTCTTTCCTTTTGCGGAGTTTTGGATAATCTATAAAACCTCTAATCTTCTCTATTCCCTTTTCATTTTTCAAATAATAAAGATAGTAAAGCAACTGAAAGAAATGAGCTTTTTCTATCTTGTCAGTTTTCTTGATCTCATGCACTTCAAGAACATCTCCTCTCCTTAAAAAGTCTGCACCTATAAGATCATCAATTATTAAACCCTTCTTTTCCCTTTTATAAGCATTCTCATGTAATAACTTCCCTAATTCAACAACATCTGATTCTTGTTCCATTTGTATATGGTGAGAAAAAAGCCAAAGCTTAGTTCTACATACAAAATAATAATTAACTTGAGTTCCACGTACTAAAAGCTTCCTTACATCTGAAATCATTTCAGATCACGTTGAGATAACATTTAGAGATGTGGATTTATGGTTTAGCTGTGCCATCTGTTTTAAGTTTTATAAAAGTCTCATGGAGATGTCGGTTTGAGGTGGTTGGAATCCAATATCAAGGTTGTACCATTCATTGAGATTTTCTATTGGTACATATCTGAAATCTTCCAATTCTCCAATTGGAGGTAATTGGAATATATCTTGTTTTCCTATGTAATTTATTGATAAAGTAAAGTTATTAATGCATGTTCTAAATTCTCTAAGCTTCTTCTTTCTGGAAAAATCTTTTATTCTTAAAATTTCCTCCAATTTTGCACGGATTTTCTTTATTTCTTCATTTAATTCAATAAAGATAGAAATTGTTCTTACTTTCTCTATTAGGTTAAACTTAGAAGTTTCTGAGAAATCTAATCGTCTTAGATTTTTTATCATTACTTTCGAATCGTCAGAAGATCCTCTTTCTTTTAATAAATGATAATAATTGTTAGCAGACTTAAAAGTAAAATCTTTTTCAGAGATTTTTCTGTTAATTTTGCTTAAAATTTTCTTTGTTATATCCATTAATACAGGATCATAAATATAACTATAGAAAAACCTATCATTTTCATCTTTAAGTATCAATACATGTACTTCGCCCTTTTTTCCATCATAATTTCTATTACATCTCCCTGCTGTCTGTATTATTGAATCCAATGGTGCCAAATCCCTATATATGACATCAACACTTATATCCACTCCCGCTTCTACCAATTGAGTAGTTATTATAACCTTTCTTTTGCTATCTCTTTTGATACGTTCAATTCTCCTCAATCTATACAATGGTAAAATATGTGTTGACATGTTGATTAGCTCTAAATCCGGGAAGTTACAAATTCCATCATTATCTAAAATATCTTCAGGATTTAAATTATATTTGCAGCATAAACTGTTTTTGAGATACTCGTATAAGTCTTTTGAAGATTTTACTGTGTTTAAAACTACCATTATGTTCTCATTGCGTCTTTGGCTTATTTCATTTAAGATGAATTTTTTAAATGAATTGAAATTCCTTTCTTGTAAATCAAAATTAAAATCGACTCGATCGAATGAATTAAAATAAAATTCTTTATTTTTCACTAACTCTTTTATTTCTTCTGCATCAAAAATGAGTGGCTTAGTGGCTGTCATCAATATAATCCAACAATTGAAATGAAAAGCGAGATATTTGAGAACTTTGTTTATGAGTAACCAATACTTGTGGGGGATTGATTGTATTTCGTCTAATAATATAATTGAATTTATGATGTTATGGAATTTTCTTGCTGCTCTATTCTTATTTGTTATAATGCTATGGAAAAATTGTACAAAAGTTGTTATTACGATTTCGGAATGCCAACTTTCAGTCAAGATCAGGGATTTATTGATGTCTTCAATTATATTCAATTCGTGATCCTTCATTTCTTTGTATTTTATATCAGCAAGGTGGTGATGTTTTAAAAAGAGATTGGAGGGTATTTCCGAATTTATCTTTAAATTATTAAAATCCAGAATTTGGGAAATTGTAGATGCGTTTTGGTCTATTATACTTAAAAATGGAAGAGAATAAATTATTCTCGGTTCAAAGTTGTATCTAGATTTTATTTTTTCTCGAAGCCCTAAAGCAAATGAAAATCCTGTCAAGGTTTTTCCTATACCTGTAGGTAAATTAATGGATAAAATTCTATCTTTATCTAAATTGCAAGATGAAAGTTCATTATTAACTTCATTATATGCTTTTTCCCTTATTTTATCTATTCTTTTCTTTTTTACAAATTTTCGAGATTTATATTCGTCCACAATACTCTTTCTTAAGCTTTTGATTCTTGAAGGGATTTTACTTCCGGATGCGTCTATTTTGTCAGAATCTAACAACACAGAATAAAAAAATAATATTTTAAAATAAAAGTCCAGTTTCATTTTTCTTTTAATTTTCTTGACTTTCCTATATATTTCTTCCATTAAAGAATTGATATTTATATCAAAAAACAAGCTCAAATCAAAATCTTTAAGTAATTTTTGATATATTTGCGTAAGTTCATCGATATTTGGCTTAATGTCATCTATTTGCTCTTTTACAAACTTTATCTTTTTTTGATCTTTTAATTTGTTTATTTCATATCTAATATCCTGTATATTTCCATGGTGTTTGTTTATAACAATCCAAGTGATCGGTGGAATATACCAAAATTTATCTATTTTTTCTCTTTCCTCTAGAAATTTTTTAACAATAAAATAACCGAACAAAGAGGATATTAAACTATGATTAGCCTTTTTTGTTCTTTTTCCAGTTGCCAACATCTTTTGAAAAGCCTCTGTTGACTTTCCAAAATCATGGGAAATCCCTATTAAATAAGAAATCTCTGAAAAAAGTTTTTTATGTGGTATGATCTTTGAATTAACTATTTGTTTTGAAAATTCACCTACATTTTTTAAATGTTCTAAAAGGGATTTATTAGGATGTGAATGAAGTTTATAGGAAAACAATGTTATTTTCCCCAATCCGATAAATTAACCCATCACTAACCTTTAAAGGTCTTCCATTTTGTTCGAAGATGACTTGTATGTAATCCAAGACTTTTCTACTGTTATCCATATAAAATGGAATGCTTTCCACAATCCAACGCATACCTTCCTCTAAACAATCGACATTAATTTTAAGATCATCATCCTTCTTTATCACACTTTCTACATAATCTCCAGTAGCAGTTTTTTTATAAACGTCAAATTCTCCTACAAATTTGAAATTTGCTATGAGTTCGCTAAGTCCCATATAAGGGGTAAAAACGCTCTTATGCTCTTCAAGATACTTTTTAAGCTTTCCATAAATCTCTTTATCCTTTATCCATACATAAATCCTATAATAAGGCTCCTTCAAAAATTCAAAAGGAGTCGGAGAACGAGGATTCTCCTTTATGTCCCACAAGAGGAATCCTTTGGAAGTATTTACTAAATTGATATTTACATTGACCTTTTTTATAGGATTTTGGACTCTTATGCCAAATTTTATGTTTTCTCTAGAAAAAATTTCATAATAAGAATCTCTACTGAAACCCAAAATAGCCGCGACTAATCCGTTTAAAGCCGTTATTGGAGGGATAGAATAAGTTAGGGGAGAAGTTGTGGTTTCTATTTTCCGAAAATGGCCGTAATCTCCCCACAAATCGAAAACTAGTGCTTTATCAATCTCCATGATACCACATTCATAAATTCAATGTATTTACTTTTGCTATTTGCTTTAATTCTTTCATTAACTCATTTGCAGTTACTTCTCTCTCTTCAAGTACAAAGCTAACATCTTCATCAAATTGAACATCTATGCCTTCTATTTTCTCTTTGTTATTCTCAAAGACTTCAAGTAATTTGGAAACATCCAATTTTATGTCTGAAATATCTCTTATTGCCCTTTCATCCATGTTATTATCGGTTATCAGTTTTATTTTCCTATCCAAGTCACCTAGGTGGTAATTGTTATCTTTATAAACGACTCTGAGAAGTAAGCGTGGCATTTGTCCAACCTTTGACCTTGTAATAAGGTTTTTAGTCCCATTCCAAAGGCCATCTAACAATAAGTCAACATCTTCTTCCTTTAGAAGTGTTGCTCCGGCGGCGTTTTCGTTTATGATACCATAAAAACATATTAAAGAATATGGAAGAATTTGTGTTTCAATAAATGTTCCCTGTGTTGCCTCTTCCTTTGAAGGCATTACGCTAGTTCCCTTTATGCTCTTAGGTTCAACCTGATGTAAGGATCTTCCAAATTTAAATTGAACAGGCCCTGTTAGAGTTATGGATCTGCCCTTTTCACCTTCTTTAGCTGATTTTAGAGCTATAGTGGCGCCGAATAATCTGAGATCTATGTATTTGTTTAGGAGCAATTTTTTCTCTTTTTCAAATTTTTTGTCATCTTTAACTTCGAGCCTTTTCAAGTCTTTTTGGAGTTCTTCTATTCTTTCTTCCCGGGTCTTTTGTGTTCCATCATCTTTGACATCTTTTATTATGAAAACATTGCAGTCTTTGAAGTCATGTAGATAATCTCTAATTGTCCTTTTTAGTCTTACATCAGTTACTATGTTTATACCAGTTTCTTCGTCTATCCTTGGTTTATTTTCATCGAGCGGATCTCCATTTGGGTTCGCATCTTTGATATCATATAAAAAAAGTATTTCAGACCTATTTTTTACAATATTAGTCATCTTTTAACCTCCTTTTTTTGAAAATGTCTCCTAGAGTTAATCCAAGAGCAAAATAATAACTTATATCATTATTTGATAATTTCCAACCTTCATCTTCTGTTTCAATGAAATATCTGGAAATTTTCTCTTCCAGCCAAGGATATGCAACATTATATTCCCTTAACTTTTCTATGATTTCAGGAAATAACCTTTTAATGTCCGATTTATCTAGTTTAAGTCCTTTAAACTTAGACTGGAATGGGGTAGATTTCCTCTGGGCATATTGTACATCTAGAAGGAATTTAGCTAAAACTCCCTCTAAAAACACGGCCCTTTTTTCAGGGGTGTTAAAAGCTTTTTCAAATTCTCCAAAAAAAGACTCTGGTTTTCCTTCGTGGGAGTGTTTTGTTTCTTTTTTCATATCCATTTTTTTCACCTTCAATAAATTGAGATCATCAAGGAAATGCAATAGGTAGAGAGATTTTAAACACAATAACTTTTCCTTGAAAATTTGATCCCTAACATGTGCAGTTCTTATCTCTCTAATAAACGCATTAATTAAAAAATCTTCATTTATAAATTTTCGAGATAAAATCGCTCCTATCATGCTTAAAAAGTATTTATCGTATCCGCTTGGGAAAAATGTTCTTAAAAAGCCTCCTAAATCCATTTTTTCTAACTTTTTATTATTCCATGAACCATCCAATAAGTCACCAGCCCATTTTTCTCCCATGATTATCTTTAAATTTTTTTCAGAAAAAATAGAAATTTCAATCCCATAAAAGGCATCGAAAAGTCTTTTTATCCATGAAGGAGGGACATCTTCAACATACCCAAAAATATCGAAATAATCTCCCTGTTTTCTCTTATAAAATACAAAAATGAGGTTTATTATATCTTTATTCTCTTTTATGATATCTAATATGTCATCTTCTAAAGATAACAAACTTCTAGCCGTCTTTCTTTTCTCATAATCTTTTATCTCTTCTATGATTTCGTCTTGAATATTGCCAAAAATGAAATATGGAACAAGATAAAATTCGTAGGCGTAAATATTTTTAGATAGGTATTTGTTGATGAATTCTTTACCGATTTGTAATGAAATTCCACAATCTTCACATATTGGCAACTGTTTCCACGAATTTTCTTGAATCAAATTAGATGCGAATCCTTTTTTTTTGACCGTATAAACTGAGAATGGAGACGCAAAACCATATACTTCTTTTTCTCTCTTACAAAGTGAGCACGTTCCAAAGCCCTTTGATTTAATTTCACGATCAAATTTTCTTGTAAAAAACTTTTTGATAGACTCTTTTACAAAAATTTTTCTGAAAATTTCAAAATCTCCAAGATACTTTTCTCTATTTCCTTCTCTTATTTTAACAGTAAAAATGAGCGAATTTCTTTCTTTTTTAGGTATGTTATCTAAAATATTCTTTATATCACCCTTAATATCCCCAGATAATTCTTTTTTACCTTTCACTAAAATTTGATCATGTAATGATTTTATTAAGTCACTTCCCCAAAAATTATTTTGTTTGTTTGCATAAGTTTTAAACCACTTACCCCACCGCCTGTCTAATTTTTCTAATGATGGAGTTTTTGAAGTAGGAACCAGATCAAATAAGTGGTGTGAAAATTGCCTGTACAAATACTTTTTATTTTTACTTTCCTCATATTCCTCTAAATGAGTATCACTATATATCAATTTGTTATTTTTCTTCTCAAATACCACACAAATAACATGTTTGACATTAGATAATTTGTTAGCTTCAATAAAAATTTCTTCTTCACCGATATTTTCCTCATTTTTAATGTATTCTCCTATGTCTTTAACTGCTTCTAACATTTTAACACCTCAAAGAGCAACCATCCCAAATCCCATGCCATTTTTCTCCCCTAATCCGCAATCATATGCGAATTCAATAAGCTTGGGCTCGGCTTCTATCTCGAATCTCATATGATAGGCCCTATGGTATGTCTCCGCATCCTCCTTAGGTATGCTGATTCTTTTCCTTTTTATCGACCGCTGTTCTGGGGTTATTTTAATGTATTCGTCGCCTTTGTATTCTCCATGGAATGCGATGTACTTGTTGAGGAGGTTTTTTTGCAGGTTTTCATAGAACTTAAGATCTGCTGGGTTGAGATCCCATTGTTTCAGCTTCCCATTTTCTTCCTTGAGCGTTCGTGTGATGATAGGGGATAAAGTTTTGAATTTCATTCGCTTTTTTATCTTAGGTTTTTTTAGAAGGCTGACTTTTTCTATCCAAATCTTATTTTTTAGAAGGTTTATTTGGGGATTTGTTAAAAATCCTTCTACAAGTGATTTGATGAATTCTTCGTCTGGTGATGATATGTAGAGGCCTATTTCTCCGTTTTCTGCTATTAGATATTTTTTGAGGGGTTTTCTTTTCATGATTTGGAGTTCTGAGAATGTGAAAAATTTGTAGTTTTTTGTTTGGTGTAATTTTGCTGCAAGGTCTTTGTCGGCTATTTTGTTGTATATCATGGAGTTTATTGCATAATTGTAATTGTATGGTATTCTGAGCGGTTTTTCTTCGGTCTTAAATGATACATGTAATCTAATATTTTAAGCCCCCATAATTTTTTGGGTTTAAAATATTATTTGAGTGAACTATATTATGTGGTGTGTAAACTTATAATATATAAACTTTATGCTAATGTTTATACCATGAACAATTTATATGGTAATATTAGTTTTTATTTGTAAATGGATAAAGTGTCTTCCTATGAATATGGGATGGGTGTATTATCTTTTTTTATTGCAAAGGAAGTATAAAAGTCAAAATAATTTATTCTAACCCAATGATTTGTGGAGTCTCCAAGTTTTTCTAAAAGATTTCTTTGGGGGGATGAATTTCAAGAATTTTACATTAGATTTTGTTCCTTTGTGTCGAATAAGAATGCGGCTGCAAAGACTGTGATTATTGCAAATACCGTAATCACAAGCAAGTTAACTTCCAGTGGAAACACCAATCTTCTAAATAATAGTGAATCTTAAAGCATCAATTGCATAAGATTTCAATCCCATTTTGGTCTGATTTTAACTATCCCCCCATCATTGCACGGACATTCAAAGAAGAAAAATTTCAATCCCGTTTTGCATTTCATAACGGTAGATAAAAGATTCTGCTACTCTCCGTTGATTCCAGCAAATTCTTTATCCGAAAAACATTATAACGACAATAAATTGCCGGAATCCATTATCTATTATTCCTCTGGCGCTTCTATCGCTTTCTTTTGGTTTTTTTCCAAGTTAACGAAATTCTTTAAATATAAATCCCGTCTTTCTGCCTCTGATACCCTTTCATCACCCAACTCCATCTTCCAACACCATCATAGTAGCGTAAACCTTCGTTTTCCTCTTATTCTTCAATATTTCCAAGAGCCTTTCTGAAACCTTTGCCTGTCCATGAACTATTCTCGGGAATTCTTCTATTTCTTGGCTGTCTGGATCTTTGATTACACTAGCAAAGTCAAAACCATAATTACGTGTGAAAAATCTGACAGGAATAAAACTAAAACCACCAACAATAAGACCATATCTTAAATTGAGGATAAACCTCCTTATGCTTCAAAGCTTTCGTTGAATAGACTAAAATATCATGTGTAGTTAGACTATTGTACTTTGCTTCGATTACAACAAGAGGTAAATCTCCCTTCTTAATTAATATATCATTTTGAAATGCCAGCCTACCCCTTTTAGGTTTTTGGGGTAGTTCAAATTTTAAATCTTCATTAACAATCACTTAGTAAAACCATCTAATTTATCTTCCAATTTTTCGCACAACATATCCACAAAGGTACTTTCATTCATTTTTATCACTAAAGGTTTAAATTATTAACCCTTAATTTCGCGGTCATTAGATCATTGAGTAGAGTCCTAAAGAGCTCTTCAAGGGCTTTTTTCTTATTTTCTTCTGATTCTATTTTTTTATCAATCTTAAATAGATTTTTTGCGATTTGTTTTTTGAACGGGTAAAGGAATCTTAAGGTTTTTCTAAGACACTTTTTTGGGACTCTTATGTCTTCCAGTACTTATTTTGTATCATGACGGGTATGGAATGTCTACATGTACTGTTGTAATTGGTGCATTTAGTGATACTTGCTCGGTATATCAGTGAATAGGCATGACATTTAGTATCTGCGTAAGATGAGGTAGCTATTCTCTTAGTATTTGCAGTTTCTTGGATCTATTTGTTAAGGGTAATGATAGATTACTTTTCCATCCTTGTAGACTCTTAATTGTCCGTGAGAGAATTTTTCCCATTTTTCGTTGGTCAGTGGATGGCTGGCTATGATGTAGCCCTCTTGATCTGGACTTTTCTCATCAGCCAAGTTTATCTGATAATCATCGTCTCTTAGGGTTACGGGGCCATAGGGCGCTTTCCGGTGGAGTTGGTATAAGCCGTTGTATCCATTTTGGTCATGGTAACAGAAGAGATGTTTGCCATCGGATAATAGGCAGTTAAGGGAGTTAAAAGTTCCATGCTGGTTGATATCATTGAGAATAGTCCAAAGCCACTTATATTCTGTTGTTCTTTTGAATGTAACCCCTTCTTTACTGATTTGGTCCATGATGTGGCAGAATGCCATTTCGGAGTCTGTGTCCCCTATTGGCTTATATCTTCCTCCTTGCCAGTTGATAGATAAGTTGCCATTATGGGCGAATATGTAGTCTCTCCCATCCCATTCCCTCTGAAAAGGGTGGGTGTTCTTATAAGTCACATTTCCTGCACTTTTATATCTGATGTGGGATATTATGATCTTGGACTTGATTGGGTCATAATTTTTTAGGAATTTGGCCAGTGGACTTTCTCTGGAGGGTGTGGGCTCTTTATACACTTGGGCGGATTTATCTGGATAGAAGGCCAATCCCCAGCCGTGGGGGTTATATTTTGATCTTAGACTAAAACCCCTCAAGGAGAAGGAGGGCTTCACTTCTTGGTTAAAACATAGTCCTAATAGTTCACACAAAATCAATCACTCCTTTCTATTTTACATTAGGCTTTGTTCTTTCACGTTGAATATGAAAGCTGCTAAAAAAACCATTATAACAGCAAATATGCTGATAATTGCAAAATTAATCTCAAGGGGGAGCACAGACCTTCTAAGTATTGTATAACGTAATGCATCCACGCCATAAGTTAGAGGATTTATATAGACTGCATTTTTTAACCATGTTGGCAAGCCGGTAATAGGGAATAAAGCCCCGCTCAGTAAGAAAATAGGCAGTACTATGAAGCTCATTATAAGGTTGAATCCTTCCATGCTATCTGTGAACGCTGCTATCATGAGTCCTAACCCGCCAAAACCTAATGATATTATCAATGAAAGTATCATAGTTACAATGAAACATGCTGGCGTCATTGTGACCCCTACGAGGAATGATAACAATAATAGTATGGTTGTTTGTATCATTGAGGCCGTGCTTATACCCAAAGCTTTTCCAAGGACTATTGATGGTCTTGATATCGGCGCTACCAGTATCTCTTTGAGGAAACCATACTGTCTGTCTATTATTACTGAAACTCCTGAGAATATGCTTGTAAATAGTATGGTTTGGCCTATTATGCCCGGGTAGATAAATGCTCTGTAGCCTCCCGGGACTGCTGCGAATCTTATTGAAGCTCCAAGCCCGGTTCCGAATATGATTAGCCAGAGCAGTGGAGTTACGATGGAAGTGACTATCCTGGATCTGTAGCGTAGGAATCTTTTCATCTCCCTTAACCATATGGTGTATATTCCCTCTATTTCGCCCATATTCTGCCCTCTAGGTTAAATTTTTCTTATCCCCCATTTTATGTTTCTGTTATTTTGTTTCCTGTGTATTTTATGAATACATCTTCTAGTGTTGGATGTTCCAGTTCTACTGATCTTATGTTGAAATTTTTTTGTGTTGCGAAGTTCACTATCTCCGGTATGAGGTTTTCACCCCTCTCTACTAACAATTTCACTATATCCTGTGTGTTGTAAGCTTCTTTCACCCCAGGTAATCCTTGGACTTTCTCTACAAATTCCCTGGGCCTTTCTACCTTTACTTTTATTGTGTCTGCTTTTAGTTCTCTTTTGAGTTTTGCTGGTGTGTCTGCTTTTATGATTTTTCCACGGTTCATTATGGCTACTTTGTCGCAGAGTTTGTCGGCTTCTTCCATATAGTGTGTTGTGAGTAG
>JACIWA010000014.1 GCA_014361195.1 Thermoplasmatales archaeon
CTCTTCCATAATCTTCATTGCCTGAATATGATTTGTTGTGTAGTGATGCAGCATTGAATGGATACATCCTTCTCTCTTCTTCCGTCCATTTTTCCATATGAGGGTCTGCTTCTATTATATACCCTGCCCCATTGTATAAAGCAGCATGGTCCCAGCCGGTTATGATAGGTTTCATAGGCATTTCATCTGCAAATACAATGTCTCCTCGTTCAACATATGGAGGAGGCATTGGTTGACTTTGTGCTATATCTGCAAATATATTGTCTCTTGGTTCAACATCTGAAGTTGATAGATTTTCTCCTTTTATTGTTGAAATTGTTGTTATAAAAATTACTAATCCTACCAACACTATTTTCCCTTTCATTTTTCTCACCAATATGTAAATTTTTTTTTTTTATATATAAAGCTATCGGTTAATATGCTTTTTTGCATAAATATTAAAATAGCCTAAACCTATTTACTCTTAGGATGGGAATATGAAAACACAGAGTAGATTACAGGATCTGGAAGGATTTTTAAGGAGTATCTAAGTTATTGAGTTTAGGTGCTAGACTATTCTACGATTTGAAGCAAGCTCCAAATAAGAAAGACCTTACCTCAATAAGAGGAAAAAGAAGAGGTGAGTGGATGTGACATAAATGGAAATTTCATAATTTTCAAAAACTTGAAAGCGTTGTATGGCAGGAATAAAAATCAGAAGAAACGCAGTCCTACATTTAAAAATAAAAAACAAAAAAGTATGAATGTGAGTTCCGTAAAATAGGAAGAGATTGTATGCCGAGAGCACTTTCTCTGTGGTCAAACGTAAATTTGAAGAACATGTTCCATGAGGTGGAATTAAAGTATTTTTTCTATAATGCCTTGATAGATTATGATATAACTAATGGAATGCTATGGGCAGATCCAAGAAAATCTAAAGGAATAAAAACATAGATTAAATGAAAGAGTAGAAATTGGTTAATTATGCAACACAACAAGTTTTCAGAAAACTATAAATATCGAAAAGATTATTTTTAGCGTGAAAAAATTATTAATCTATTTACTTATCCTCGTTTTGCTATTCCCGCTTAGTCATTCTAATGATTTGGAGTGGAAAATAGGAGATTATTGGAAATATGAAGTAACTTCGTGGGCATTTTATCCCGGTGGTGAGTATGCTGGAGATGTCCAGAAAGTGATCATGGAATACAAAGTAATTGGTAAGGAGAACGTAACCTTTCATGATAAAAGTTATTATGCATATAGAGTAGAAGGGAAAATTTATTATGATTCTAATCTTACAGAGAATTTTACGGAGTTTTATATGACAGATGACTTATCATATCTCAGAGGATGGTATCCTTATAGAGGCGGATGGCTTACCTATGATCCACCTATGGAAAGATTTAAGTTTTTGGAAGTTGGCAAAAAATGGAATCAGAGTGTAGTGGAATTTTATAATGGTTCTTTTTGGGAGGAAAATACAACTCTTTCCCTATATTATGAATGCATTGGAAAGGAAAATATAAAAACGATGGCGGGTGATTTCGAATGTTATATTATCACAGAAAACTATGGAAATATCCCAGCTTTTTATCAGTTGTATTATTTTTCCCCATCAGTTAAAAATATTGTATTATCTGAAAGCTATTTCAACGGAAAGATCGGAGAAAAAAAAGAATTGATATCCACATCCTATACTAAAAAGCCCTTGAAAATAATTTTTATTCCCATTGTTATTCTTTTAGTGCTACTCTTTATTGTTTATTGTTTCTGGTGGAAATACAAAAGGTATTGATACTAAAAATTATAAAGGAAGGAATAAAACAGCAAAAATAGCGTAGCCTTATCCTCTGATTGTTAATGGCGTGACACCCATATCAGTATAAACACCTGATACAGGAGAGAAGACAGCATATATCCGGTAGTTCCAAATAGTCGCTCCTCCATGAATTCCATATACTGTCACAAATGCCACCCCTGGTATTAATTCTCTTCCCCAACTTAATACTGGTGCACCGCTATCGCCCTGCTGATGAAGATATGTAGCCAAGGTTTGGTTATAAAGCACTCTGTCAGAAGAGACTACACGCCATCCCGTATAAGCCACTTCCCCTGTTGTCCAACCAGATGCAATGCCCGACATATAAACTTGGGCACCGACGTTAGGACTCCAATATCCTGTAACGATACCTCTCCTAGACCCATAAGGAACTGTATAAATGAGTGGTGCAACGTTGCTAAAATTCACAAAAGCAGCATCTGAATAATTTCCACCACGACGTTCTACCCTTCCTGCCTCATCTGGACGATCGGGTTGATATATAGGGATATTTAAAGGAGTTAGGTTATTAGGTCCAAGATGCCCTGATACTACATAGCCTTTTGTATTACCCCTTTTAGCCGGCCAGCCTAATGTGGATGTTATCCTCGTTTGCTGAATATAGTTTGTGACTTGAATTCCTCCTATGATAGGACGATATGTATCATTTCTTCCCCTACCAGGTTGAAAAGCATTAATCTTTGTCTCGCTTAAAGGGGTCTCATTGATGATCTCAACATCAAATATTAGTGGGGAAGCTTTTGCAAAGATCACAGGAACATTTTTTATCCCTAAAGAGGTTGCTATGGCATCTATTTTCAAATAAATTTCATTTAGCAAATTTTCATCGAGTTCATATTCCTCCCATATTCCAATATCAAAACACCCCTTCCTTTCATCGGCACCCGTCATGCATATTGGCCCATTAGGATAATCATATTCTTCCAAAAACTTTTCTATTCTCTCTTTTTCATTTATCTTATGGAGTTTATCTATCCATTCCCATCTCTCCTCTTGGGTATCAAACTCTGGAATTTCTCCATAAACAGCTATCACCCATGGGTCGCTCTTTACCTCTTCAAGAGTTTCTGGACCGAAAGTAAGGATTGGCCTTTCTGTTTCAACTTCTGGAGAGAATAACTCAATAAATTTTTCTAAGGCACCCAGTTCATTGTTTATTATTTTATTGATCATATCTTTAACTATTTTTGCTCCCTCTTCTTTGCTTACATTCATCCATGACCAGAAATCGTCTGGAATATCACTCAGATAAATATCTGAAATATTCAGTGTAGAAATAGTTATTTCATCGATACCAAGTGATGTTAAAAAATCTTCTATTTCTTCTTTATGAAGAAAAGGCTTTTCTCCTCCCTTCCCTAGTATTCCATTGATCAATATTAAAGAAATAACTACCCCCAACACTATTTTCCCTTTCATTTTTCTCACCAATATGTAAATTTTTTTTTTATATATAAAGCTATCGGTTAAGATGCTTTGTTGCATAACTATTAAAATAGCCTAAACCTATTTACTTTTGGGGTGGGAATAATGAAAAGACAAATCTAAAAAATAAAAACATAGATTAAATGAAAGACTAAAAATTGCTTAATTATTCAACAAAGCAAGTAAAGGGAAAAGTTGAAATATTTTATAAATATTTTATGGCATGGAGAGCAAGATATCTGAAGAAGAATTTGTTATTAATGCAATTAAAAAGCTTAGAAAACCACCTTATAAGGGAATACACAGTGTTTTCAGCGGTTTTAATTCCGCATTCAGAGAATATTTTGGAAAAGATCCAGTTGAAGTTACAACCAAGATGGCTAAAGAAGGAAAAATTTTAATAAGACCCGCAAAAAGAGGAGTAATGCTTTATCTTCCAGAAGATAATCCAGATCTCCCAAAAACAGAAGAAGTAATAAGGAAAATATTGAGCGAGGAATAATTATTTTATCTCAACTCTTACTCCATTTACCATATAATATATTTTTTCTGCTATTTTGCAGGCATGATCCGCGCATCTCTCCAAGTAGCGAGCAATCATCATATAGTGGGCGCATCTTGTAATATTTTTTTGGTCCTCCATCATATAAGTAAGACATTCCCTGAATATGGAATAGCGTAGGGCATCAACAGTATCATCTCTTTCAGAAAAATCTTGAATTGGAGTTAAATCTTCTGTTTCGAATGCATATAGAGCATCGTCTATCATCTTGCAAACAATATCTGCCATATATGGTATGCTTACTAGCTTTTTTATATGTGGTTGTGAAGAAAGCTCTTTTGCAACATTTGCAATATCTTTTCCGTATCTTCCTATTCTTGTAAGATATGTTATAATTTTCAAGCAACTTGCAATTGTACGCATATCTTTTGCCATTGGTTGATATAGAGCAATTAAACGCAGTGCCTGCTCTTCAATTTCTTCATCCATTCTTGCAATCTCTCCTTTCTTTGATATAACCCAATCCGCAATCTCCTCATCCTGATTTTTAAGAGCAATAACTGATTTGCTGAGCATTTCTTTTGCAAGATTCCCCATTTCTATAACATTTTTTTTCAATTTCTCAATTTCCTGATGAAATTTCTCAACCATTTTCTCACCCAAATCTACCAGTTATATATTTTTCAGTTAATTCCTCTTTCGGATTTTCAAATATCTGCTTTGTTTCTCCAAATTCAATAAGCTTTCCTAAATAAAGAAAGCCTGTATAGTCACTAACTCTGGCTGCCTGCTGCATATTATGTGTAACTATTACTACCGTATATTTTTTTTCCAATTCATCTATCAAATCCTCAATTTTTGCGGTTGCTATTGGATCAAGAGCGGAGCACGGCTCATCCATCAATATTATTTCTGGCTCAATTGCAAGAGCCCTTGCTATGCAAAGCCTTTGCTGCTGCCCGCCGGATAAGCTCAATGCGGATTCATTTAACCTGTCTTTAACTTCATCCCACAGCCATGCTTGCCTTAAGCTCCTTTCAACAATTCTATCAAGCTCCTTTTTATCCTTTATCCCCTGAATTCTTGCTCCATATGCAACATTTTCATAAATTGATTTTGGAAAAGGGTTTGGTTTCTGAAAAACCATTCCTACTTTTTTCCTCACCTCAACAGGATCAATGTCCTTGCTGTATATATCCTGACCGTCAATAATCACACTTCCCTCTATCCTGCAACCATCTATCAGATCATTCATTCTATTGAAGCATCTTATTAGGGTTGATTTTCCGCATCCTGAAGGGCCAATCAGGGCGGTAACTCTATTTCTCTCTATTCCTATGTTTATATCAAATAAAACCTGCTTGCTTCCATACCAAAGGTTAAGATTAACTGTTCTTATTATTTCCATCTCACCACCTTATCTTTTTCCTGTATCTATTTCTTATTATTATAGCACCCATATATAGGATTATCACAATTAATGTAAGCACAATTGCGGTTGCAAAAGCATTCCTCCTTGCCTCTTCTCCTGGAACAGATGTTATAACTATAAAAAGATGATAGGGCAAAGCCATTACAGGCTGAAAAACACTCGTTGGCAAAAATTTCTGGCTAAAAACAGCAGCGGTGAAAAGAATTGGAGCGGTTTCGCCAGCAGCCCTTCCAATGCCCAGAATTGCTCCTGTCATTATTCCTGGCAATGATGCGGGCAAAACAATTTTTTTTATTGTCTGCCATTTTGTCGCTCCCAGAGCAAAACTTCCTTCTCTTACATGGCGGGGGATTGTTTTAAGGGTTTCCTGTGTTGTTTTTATAATTGTAGGTAAAATCATAAGGGCAAGCGTAACTTGTCCCGCAAGAAGGCTTATCCCCCATTTAAGATACATTACAAAAAATGTTAAGCCAAAAAGGCCAAAAACTATTGAAGGAGTACCATTTAGCATCGCTATGCTTGATAAAATCATTTTTTTAATTTTTCCTTCTCTTGCATACTCATTTAAATATATTCCCGCTCCTATTCCCAGGGGCATTGCAAATAGAATTGCTCCACCAACTAAAAGAAGGGTTCCAATAATTGCGGGGAAAATTCCTCCTTCTCTCCCTAAATTTCTAGGGGGCTGGGTTAAAAATTCAATGCTCAGCCCTCTTATTCCTTTTGAAAAAATGTAATATAGGATTATGAAAAGGAAGGAAACGGAGATAATTGCACAAGTTGTTACGGCAGAGAAGGCAATCTTCTGAGAAATTTTTTCAGAAATAAATCCTTTTCTTGCTATGATATAAATTAAAATGACAATGGCAAAAATAGCAATTGAGTAAATTTCAAAAATATAAATGATTAAAAGGGAAATAGCGAATGCAAAGAAAATTTTCGCATATTTGCTTTTCTCAATAAATTTCCATCTTTTCTTATTCCTCTCAATTATTCTCGTTGCAAACCAGTTTACCACAAGTGCAATTAAAAGAAGGATGACCGCAAGCCCATACAGCGCATGATGCCACATCGAATTTGTCGGCGATTCCCCCATTTCAACCGCCATTGCAGAAGTTATGGTTTTTAAAGGCATAAATGGCATTTTTAAATTCGGCATAAGAGCGGAGTTTCCTATAACCATCATCACCGCCATCGTTTCACCAGCAGCTCTTCCAATACCAAGCACAATCGATGCAATAATCCCTGGCAATGATGCGGGCAAAATAATTTTTCTTATTGTCTGCCATTTTGTCGCTCCGAGAGCAAAGCTTCCCTCAATATATTCAGAAGGCACGGAGCTTATCACATCTTCACTTATGCTTGTTATTGTCGGCAATATCATTATCGCAAGCACAATAGAAGCGGAAAGCCACCCCTCGCCACTCGCCACACCAAATTTTGCCTGAAAAAAATTTACAAGAACAACCATCCCGAACAGGCCATATACAACAGAAGGAATCCCAGCGAGAATTTCAATCATTGATTTGATAAAGGACTTTATCCTATTTGGAGCGAGATGAGATATAAATATTGCACTTCCTACTCCAAGAGGCACTGCAATCAGAATTGACATAAATGTTGTCAGCAATGTAGCGAGTATCAAAGGCAATGCTCCATAGCTCGGGGGAAAGCCATATATCTCCCCTTCTGGCCTCCATTCCTTGCCAAAAATAAAGCGAAGCCCTTCCTTAATAAAGATTGGAGCTCCTTCCCGGAGAATAAAGAATATTATGAGAAAGATTATTATGACAGAAAAAAATGCACTCAGGAAAAGAATTGAATTAATTATCTTTTCCTTCAAACGCATAAATGTAATAGTTAAAGGGGTATAAATCCTTCCTCCTCAACTATTTTTCTCCCTTCCTCGCTCAATATGAAATCTATGAATTCCTTGATCAAGCCACTTGCCTCACCTCTTGTAAAAAGATATAATTCCCTTGCCAGTGGATAATTTTTGCTTTTTACATTCTTTATATCTGGCTCGATTCCATCAAGCTTTAGCGCTTTAATCTTCTCGCTTATATAACCAATCCCTACAAAACCTATTGCATTTGGAGTGCTTGCCACTTTATCATGAACCGCTCCATTTGAAGGCAGTGCGAGCATGCTGGAAGTGAAATTTTCTTTTTTCATTATATGCTCCCAGAAAAACTCACCTGTCCCGCTGGCGGTGTCGCGCCCTATGGCGACTATTTCCCCGCTCCATCCGAAATTTTCCCATCGATTATATGTGCCATTGTATATGCCCTTCAATTGCTCGCTTGTTAGCTCGATGAGGGGGTTTGAAGGATGAACTATTATCGCTATTCCATCCAGTGCTATTGTATGCTTTACTAAGCCTGGATAAGCGGTTTTCTCACTCTCCTTTAAATCGCGGGAAGCCATGCCAATATCAACTATTCCATCGCCCACATTTTTTATTCCCATGCTTGAGCCACCTCCACTAACTATTATCTCTGCATCAGGATGCAATTGCATGTATCTTTCCGCACATTTCTGCGCTATTGGGAGAACAGTTGTCGAGCCCGCAATACTTATGCTTGTCTTTCCTCCTATACAGCCAGCAAGTATTATTGCAATGCAAACCAGCAAGATTTTTACTTCTTTCATAAAGCTGAAAAAAGACAAGGTTATATATATTTTTCCGAAATAAAATATATATCTATATATATTTTTATGAATTTTTCCGAAAAGTATATATAAAATTCCGCTATCTTATTTATGGAAATAAGGAAAGTGCAGATCAGCGGTGGCTCATCTTTTATAATTTCCCTGCCAAAAGAATGGGCAATAAAGAATGGAATAAAAAAGAATGATAAGGTTGGAGTAATTGAAGCAAGGGATGGAAGCCTTGTTATAATACCAAAATTTAAAGGGAAAGAAAGGACTATAGAAATTGATGCGGAAGGAGATGAAAATTACATCTTTAGACTTTTGCTTGCAAGCTATATAGATGGATATAATATTATTCGCTTAAGAGCTAAAGAAATAAATTCTTTTATAAGAAATGTTGTTAAAAAATTCATAAAATGCTCAATCGGATGTGAGGTTATAGAAGAGGACAGGCATTCAATAGTAATAAAAGATTTTCTAAGTCCTTCAGATTTACCTTTTGAAAAGATAATAAAAAGAATTGTGTCTGTTGTTGAGTCAATGCATGAAGATCTGATTTATGCAATAAGGAGCAATGAAAAAAGAATTTTGGAGGATATAATCTCTAGGGATGATGATGTTGATAAGCTTCACTGGCTTGTTTCAAGGCAATATAACATTTTATCAAGAAACATTTTTGGTGAAGAAGTTTTTACAAATTATCCTCTTTTGAGCAGAATTCTGGAGAGATGCGCGGATCATGCCTGCAAAATAGCAGAGGGAATAAAAAATTTTAATAAAATAAGCAGTAGTTTGGAGGAAAAAATTTCATCTGCTGAGCTTTTTGCTTTAAAAATTTTTAAGCTGAGCATCAAATCATTTTTTGATAAAGATTTGAAGAAGGCAAATGAATGCATTGAAATGGCTAAAAAAATAAATGAGAAGTGTGCAAAAATAAACAATGAAGCAATTGGAAAGGATGCTAAATCAATAATTTATATAGGACAGATAAGCGATAGCATAAGAAGATTTTCTGAATATTCTGCTGATATTGCAGAATATGTAACAGATTATGTAATAGGGCTAAAAGAATAAAAATAGGAAAATAACCATCTCATTCTTCAAAAAATTTTAAAAATAAGGACAAGAAAGGGCTTGACAGCATACCATCCTTCCCATGTGCTCGCGCAACATAGTACAAGACGGTACGCGGAGAGCTTAACTTCTGGGTTCGGGATGGGACCAGGTGTTTCCCCTCCGCTATGGCCGTCAAACCCCTTGCATACATAGTCTGTTGAGCGAGAGTTGCTCGGGCGATTAGTAGCTGCGAGCTGAGCGGGTCGTTGCCTTCCCGCTTACACCCCAGCTCTATCAACCGGGTGTTTTACCCGAGCCCTAAAGGTGCCTCGTTTCGGGGTGGGTTTCCCGCTTAGATGCCTTCAGCGGTTATCCCTTACAGCGTAGCTGCCCAGCATGCCCTGTCGGACAGCTGGTAGACCAGAGGCTGCGGACCCCCGTTCCTCTCGTACCGAGGGGTCCTTCCCCTCAAGCACCTAACACCCCCAGCGCAGAGCAACCGACCTGTCTCGCGACGGTCTAAACCCATCTCACGATCCGCTTTAATGGGCGAACAACCCCACCCTTGGCGGCTGCTGCACCGCCAGGATGCAGAGAGACGACATCGAAG
>JACIWA010000015.1 GCA_014361195.1 Thermoplasmatales archaeon
TAAGATAAAAGGTGCTCCATGACAACAAAATAAAAACAAACCCCCCCAATAAAAAAACAATAACGGTGGATGACCCAAAACTTGCAAAATTTCAAAGCAAAAAAAATTCAAACTAGAGCATCAAAAAAACCTCAGTGTCGACACACCATCAACCTATACTTCAATAAAATTCTTTGTCTACACCTTTGGGGATTTGGAATAACATGAACCGTGAAAGACGTTGAAAAATTCCCATGTAACGCAAATAAAACGGGAAGAATTCCCTCCACAATGAAAAGATGCTCTTTGCACTTTCCATCCTATCTGTGAACATGCATCAAGACTTCACCTAAAATAAATATTTTATGAGGTCAAAGTTACTGTAGTATTTGCCAAGTTTACCCTTGTATGAGGTAATAATTTCCATTGAGATCACACGCAAGGGGCACCCCACCCAAAGCTTCGGTCAATATTCCCTTGTGGCGAATTTGCTTCACATATAATTGTATTCTTCCTCTCGGGAGGGTTTTCATGTTCCAAGCCCAGTCCAGTGGCGACTTCCTTCAATAAATCTATACATGTACCTACTCCAAGATCTGAAATCCAGTAAATAGTGTTTCAATGGGACAACTTACAAAAACCGTTCCAGATATTTTTTCATCTTCTATTAAATAGGTTTTTGGCATGAAATGGTTTCATCCCCTATTTTCTATACTTTGAGTTCATAGAATTTCATGTGTTAATTAAAAATTTTCAAGTTCATCCACTATGTCTGGAGTGTAGCCTCCATGTTCAGTTAATCTTTCACTCTTTATTCTCAGTGGAAGGGAGAGAGGAACAGCGCTGCCAAAAATAAACGCTTCACCAGGTGCCATACTTTTTATTTCCTCCACATCTGCTTCAGAAATCCACTCAGAAATCTTTTTAACATAATTCTGATCGTTTGGGTTGGTTAATCTCATTATTATCTGGTTATTGCATTGTGAAAGGACATCATCATCAACCCGGCTAGGTCTCTGGCTTACAATTCCCATACCCATTAGAAACTTACGACCTTCTTGTGCAACTCTCTTAATTGTAGGCTTTGAAGCGGTATTGACGGATCCAGAAGGTATATATCTATGTGCCTCCTCGAGTATGAGGAGCAATGGAGGAATGTCCCTTTTCATCCTTTTTTTGAGTATCCTTGAGGACAATATTGCAACAAGTGCCTGTTGTTGTATTTCCTCTATGCCAGAAATATCGATTACTGAAATTTGGCCCTTTTTGACAATTTTCTTTTCATTTATGATCTTTTGCTCAGTAGATTTCTGAATATATGGTAATGAATCATATAGCATTCTTAGTTTAGTGCTGAGTATCTTCATGGCAGCTGGACCTTGTGTAGCTGACTCCCCAATACCCTTCAATTTTTCAAGTATCGGATCAATTTGAGTTGTATCCTTTAGGTCGGGATCATTGGTTATTTCAGCCCAACCAGCTTGTAAAATTCTGCTCTGGGCCTCAGATAAGTCATAAAGGCTCTTTAAAAGGTGAATAATCTGGTATGTTTCAAAATCGGTCATGTTGAAGTATAGAGATTCACTATCCCGCTTAACTCCGAATTTATTTTCAAAAAAATCATCCGAAAGGTCCCTTGTGTATTCATCCGCGGCAACAAAAATTTTAGTTTTCTGAGCTATCTTTTGACCATCAGCATTCTTTGCAACCTTGAGTGAACTGTATTCTCCATGGGGATCAAATATTAGTATAGGTATGTCATAATTTTTTGCTACGGACTCTATTATAACACTTATAGTCCAGGATTTACCGCTTCCAGTCATAGCAAGAACAGAGAAATGTTTTGAGATAAGTTCATTCAAATCAATGTGTATTGGGACATCTTTATTATCCCTAAAATAGCCTATTTCTATGGAATTTGTTTTTGGTTTTAACTGTCTCTTCAGAAATTCAGGGCTTGCCCTGTACACTTTTGTCCCAATTTTAAATGGCTTTTTTGGTCTTACGAAAAAGTTGCTGTTTTCCCTGTTACCTATGATTTCAACTTCACAAATTATGAAATCATCAAATTCGCCACGTATACCTATGTCATCAGGGTCTAAATTTTCGTTTTCAGAAAAAAGCGTTGAAAGTTGAACTGCACCATCTTGATCAATTAGATAATTTTTTCTTTGAATACTTATAACTCTTCCCAAATATTTTTTTCCATCAGAGTCTTTTATTTCAACTAGAGATCCCGTACTGATACTCTCTCCGGGCTTAGTTGAAAATTTAATTCTTGTTGAAGATATTGTTTCAAATATTGTTCCTTTAAATCCACTCATTTATGACACCTATAATTTGTCATGGAACTTTTCCTCAAAGATTAAAGTGTAATCGTCTTTAAATTCCTTTGATGCGATGTTCCTTAGTATATTAGCTATGTTACGGCAGTACTTCTTTTTGAGCTCGACTCTTTTATGTGCAGCATAGAGGGGAAAGGGGTAACCTGGTCTCAGTGAATAGTAGCTAAGGGCGGATAAAATTCTTGTTATTTCGTTAATTCTATTAATAAATTTAGATGGGATTTCGACAAAAAAGGGTTTCTGTTCTTTGATTGTTTTCAAATAAAACCCGCAAATTTCACCCCTTAGCATTTTTGCAGGGATTTCGTTTCTCAAACTTCTTGTAATCTCGAGGTATTTTGTCCTTTTGAATGAATCCTCATACAACAATTTTTTTATGAAAGAATTTTCAGATATAAAATTGTACATTCCATTCTTTCCCACATTTTTCAGGAAATTTGAACCAATTAAAGATGAGGGGTCTATTTCATCATTAGAGGATGGGTCCTCTACTGATTTATAAAGCGAAACGAAGTATTTATTAGCAGTAGGATCCTTACTGAGAGCAACTGTGGGTATTTTCTCCGTTAATGTGAACTTATAAAATTCATTTACGATAGCTTTATGTTCCTCATAACTCTCTTTCATCAAAGGAACATTTTCAATGTAGTTTGAAAGCGCTTCGTCAGGAAAACAAATAGAACCATCGAGTAGGATTAGTTCAGGTTTTTCAATTATCCCCTTCTCTAGTAAGTCGAGAACAATTTTATATTCAAGAGTCTTCATATCAACAGAATTAATTAAACTAGCATAATATGGGGGCACAATTTTAATATTTGGTAAATATTTTTCTTTTTTTTCATCCTTGGAATAAATATAAGCCGTAGCGATATTTATTGAAATTGAGTCATATTGTTCCTGATAACTGCTTCCGTCCACGGCCACAATATTACTTTCTAGGCACTCTTTGTTTGGTTTATCTATATCAACAGTTAAATTCTTTTTATTAGTTTTAATGTCACTTTCCATTTCTTTGAAGATCTTTCTAAAGTTTTCTATTTCAACAAACCTTTCCTTTTGGATGGCTGTTATAAAACCTTCTATTTCTGTTTCAAAAACCATTTGATTCCCCTAGAGTAATTTAATCCGCTGCTTAGAACATTTATGATAACTTTTAGATATGGAAAATTTTTTACTAATTTATCTTTATTTTCCAGTAATTGTTTAAGAAGATTATCTATGTTATTTTCAAAACCAGTGCCTCTGAACTTGCTTTTATCCCTTTCAAAAATGTATCTGATTACTTTATTGCTAAATTCATCATCTTCAAGTTTCTTCACGAACTGCTCTAAACCGGATGCCTTTTCTTCTGTTAAACATTTTTTTATGGATTTATAAGGTTCTCGGTTAATATTAGATTCATGTAAAAGTACTTGTGTTACTATATTGTTGTTTGAGTCTTTGAAGCCAACTGGCGAACCTCTTAAGTAAATTATAGATGAAGTTGGAACATCCTCTGAAATTTCACCAATTGTTGGAATATCATAAGATCTCCCATCCTCGAAAGTGATAGACATTTTACTCCACTTATAGTTTAAAAGGGGGTGCCTCAGAGGACATATTAAAAATTCATTGCTTATTTCTTCTTTATAAATTGGAAATATGTTAAGTGCCATTTTAATGCACCTACTTTATGTTATTTTCATATTCAACCCTCTTCTCTACACAGCGCTCACCTTTTTTATCATAATATTCCGTAGTGATTGTAATTTTCTTAAGAAATCTGACTCTAAGAAATTGTTCGATTATCTCATCCGTAGAGATATGCTCAAATTCATGAGTCTCTTTTCTTTCTTTAATTAGATTCTCTAATTTTTCTTGAGGGACACTTTCGGGGAGATCTAAAATTTTAAAGAATTTGTGAAGTTTTTCATGTTCTATATTTGCCTCTATTCTATTTTTCAAATCTTCATATTCATTTAAAATGTAGCGAACATATGGCTCACACAAATTAAACTCTTTTTTAGCGAGCTTTTTAATCCTGCTCTTCTCTTCCTCAAGATCAATTTCGAGGTTTTCTATATAATCCGAATGAGATTCTATATAATCAAATATATCTCTAAGATCAGAATACATTTCATTTAGATTTTCCAGAGATTTAATATAAGGTTCAAGGAATTGATTGGCATTTTGTAATATACTTTTAGCCTTTTTTATCTGGTTTGAAGAATAGTTATGGCTATAATCATCCTCCATCAAGTTTTCTATTCTTGGATCTTTCAGATCGTTTTCTAAATTTTTCAATTTTTCAAAGAGTGAATTGACAGCAGATTCATATGACTGGTCTATTTTACAAATTGAATTCAGAATATATTTTATACTCTCCAGAATCTTTGGGTTCACACTTACTGATTCATTTATTTCTCCATTTATAAAATCAATGAAACTATCAAAATCAATTTTAGATTTTTCTTTTACAGCAAAATATTTTTCAATATCAGAATCTTCGGCCACCTCTGGAAATTCTATATCGCTCATGTAAATATTTAAAAATTTTTTGGCAAGATTTTCTTTTAATAAATTCAAATCTTCCCTGATATCCCTAATAATATCTTGTAATGGCTCTACCTTTTCATCTAAAAATTTTACTATTGAATCTAATCTTGTATTATATGTTCCGAGATCAATCCAAGTGAGTTCAGAGGATGATTTCTCTTTTAATTCGTCCAGGATAATTTCTAAACTTGAAATTTTTTCTTGTGTTATAACATCATCCTTTGAAATCAGAAGAGCCAAAGAACCACTATTTAAGATATCAATAATCTTCTGTAAGTAATCATCAGGTTTTTTTATTTTGTAATTCTCATGGACTTCAAGTATGTTTTTCTTTTCAAGTATTCTTGCAATGAAATCTGAAATTGAAAATCTTGAATAGCTTGAAAAATACCTTTTCATTGCAGAATCAATTTCCTTTTTACTAATTTCATCTTTTTCAATATCAAAGAGTTCCAAAAATCTTTTTTCGTACTTTGAAAATTCACAGCCTTTGATCGTGTCATTTTCATCAAGCTCTATGAATTCTTTGAGGGAGTTTCTTGCAAGTTTTATTAATTTGCCATCACCATCAATGGCCTTGGAATATAAGATTTTCGATTTACTTGGAGGTGAATCCCGAAGTTCTACTCTCCAAGCTTTACTTATCTCTTCTATAAATTGATCTCTGAATAACGCCGGTTTGTTTTTTATTTTTTGTTTAAAACCGGTCAATGGTAAAGTGAATCCCTTTTCAGTGGCTTCTTTAACATATATTTTCATGGATTCTCTAACTATATCATTCAATCCTTCAAAATCATCCTCTAGAATTTTTCTCAAGGAATCTGAACTTAAATCTTCAATAAAAAGGCGGTTTTCCATTTTTCTTATTTTTAAATTTTCCTTCCTGGGAAAGCTTTTTCCATAATAGGGACATACCAGAACAACGACAAAATCATGCTCAGAATCTTCAATGTTCTTTATTACGTTATCCAGATATTCTTTGAAGTCGTCTTTATTGTAGTCTTCAGCATAATAAAAGATTCCCAAATTATAGTTTATATCTCCAAGGACATTGTATTTGCCTTCAGCAAATTTATAGGAAGGACCTTGCTTACATTTACTTACATCAAACTTTAAGTTTTCACATATCTTTTCAATGACTCTATTTACCTTTTGAGAAGGTTCTAACTTAAAATATTCCCTTAAAACCCGGGATCCTCCATCAGATCCTTCATCATCTATAAATCCATAAATCTTTTCAAGATATTCTTCTGACAATCTGTAAACTGTCTTTGGTTTATGATCTTCTATTAATGATTCTTTCTGTTCACGGGTTAAAAAATCAGTAAATACAAGCCATTTTTCACCTTCAAGATAAATCCTTTCTTTATCCACTTTTTTATATTTTGTTATTTCATCGGGATCAACGACTATGCATTCTCTTGATGAGAGTATGCCCCTCTCTGAAAGTATTCTTAGCCAGTATTTTTCTTCTTCTTTTTCAAAATACCATTTAGGATTAAAAAGCATTTTATCTAATATTTCCTTCAGCTCTTCACTTTCTGCGAATTTAAGAACATCAAAATAAGTTTCACGATCAATTTGTAGAGAATAATCCTTAAATTTTAATGGGATATCACCGAGGAGTATTGACTTAAGATCCTCAAAATCCAGTTTAGAGCCTTTTCTGTTGTATTGCTCAAAGAGCACAAAGAAAATCTGTGCAAATGTGCGACCATTTAATCGTCTAATTCCATTAACCTTGAACTCAACCTTTTGGCTTAAGATGTAAAATGCGTTTATAAATGCTTCATCAAAATATTCTTCGAATGACGGCTTTACAAATTCATGTATTTTATGCATCCCCTTGAAGTATTCATTAACCATTTCATGAGCAGTGAAATAATCAATGTCACGAAGAATTAATTTAAAGGTTCCTCTTCGCTGTTCAACATCATAATAACCGTAGTCCTTAAAAAATTTATCTGTTTCTGGATGCATAGCTAAAACAAGTGTAAATAAACTGCTTTTAAGACTTGGAATGTTGTTATCGGCAAATTTTCTTAAAGAATTCAAAAAATCCTTTTGATTTTGGGTTAAATCTCCCTCAGTGGATATATGCTGCATTTCATCTAAAATAATTATAATACCCTCTTTGCCTTGTTCTTCAGCTTCCTTTTGCTTTTTTAACAGAAATTCTTCTAGTGGGGGGAATTCGCTGATGTCAAGGTGATCAACAAGAAAATCTGCCCATGAATCAGGACGGCTTCCATTGAACTTATCTTCAAGAAACTTAAGGAAAGTAGTTTTTCCCTGTCCGTATTCTCCATAAATATTTATCATAAGGGGCTGCTTTC
>JACIWA010000016.1 GCA_014361195.1 Thermoplasmatales archaeon
GCTAAGCAACTTAAAAAAGGATATTTTGAATTCAGTATCTGTTTATATTTCTGATGATATTGAAAATGATTTAGAACAAAATATGGTTAATCCCTGTAAGATGCGGGAAACCTGTAAAGAGAAATACAAAGACAACTCCATGATTACACAGTCCTAGTGCAGTAGAGCCGCCAGAAAAAGGAGAATGGATATTTACACCATCCTGAGCATAGTAGACGGATTAAATACTGTACTGTGGATGAAATATCATGCTAGAAGATCAATAAAACTCCAGAAAAAGAGGCAATACTTAAAAGGACATTTAAATAAGATTTAATTAAAGAAAAAAGAACCTTTTCATTTTTTTATGTAATAAGAAGGTGGCATGTATGTTTTTGTTAAATATTCCTTAAGTTTGTTTTCTTCAAGTTCAAGGAAATCTCCTGGATTTTTACCCTTCAGGGAATGTTTTACTGTCTGTAATTTGAGGACACTTCTTTTTAGGATTCTGGCGAATTCTTTGTCCAGTTTGAGGATTTCCTCTAATAGGGTCACGTCCTCTGGGAGTGGTATGGATCCCCCAAAATCTTTTCTGAACCAATGCCCTACTGTATGTTTGTATTCTGGTGGTAAGGCTTGGGTAATGTCTTTAATTCTCAGGTCATTCTTTTTCATATAAATATTAAGGTATCTGGCTATGGTTGGTTGATCTAATCGATATAATCTCATCTTGGAGAACGAGTCGCCTATTATGGTTTTTCTTGCTCCTGGTGAAGCGCCCCAATTCATTCGTTCCATGCCTGCGAATTTACTTTTACTTTCCTTGCATCTTTTTTGATACTGTGGTTTTATGTTTTCTCCGACTTGATATTCTCCATTTTCAACTGATTCTAGGGATTCTATGATTTCTTTTGATTCTTTTAGGATGGGGAGGGAGTTTTTTCCGTATATCTCTTTTTGGCAGTTATAACAGATGTTATCCCCTAAGGGGTCATAGGTGTCTATAAGTTGTGTCCCACAGTGAGGACATGTAAATTGTAGTGATTCCATGATGAATTCATCTTTTCGGGGATTTAGGCATAATTCAAGAGAAATATTGTCGTCCTCCCAGGATACAGCGACTATTTTAGGGAAATTATCCTGGCTGTATGTTGATATTATGTCAACAACTTCTCCTTTCCTGGGTTTTTTAGAGAGGTTATCATTTACGATGAGGCCTATAAAGTCTTCTTGGTTCCATTTTTCTGGTAGTACGGTTTTTGGTTTCTTTCTAATCCTGTCTATATAAAATTTGTAGTTGACCCTTGTTGTGTCTTTTACCAGCATAAAGACAGGATACCATGAAGAGCCGTCTTCAATTATTATCATATTTCGAAGTATAAAGCCATGGTCTATTAATAATCCTGGTAAAACAAGGTCTGATAATTTCCAGTTTTTTACACCGAAAAAGTAGACAGCATCCTCTCTATGAAAATCCTGGAATTCTTCTGAAAGCATTCCCATTATTATACGGGAGAACTCTTCACTGTTTTTAGCGATGAATGTTTCACCATGAGTATCCTCGATGATTATAAGAGGTTTATCCTCTGAAAAGGCTAATTTATCATTAACTGGTTCCCATGTATATTCAGAAGATTTAAGCTCTTTAATTTCCTTGATACCAGTTCTTTCAGTGATAATATCTAAAAATTTTTTTCCCTTCTCGATTAGTATAACATTCAAATCTTTGGGATACAGCTGATACTTCATTTTTTTTACCACTGCCCCTGTGGTTCCTGTCCCTGCGAAAGGGTCTAAAATGTAATCACCATCTTTAAGGTTGCACCTTGAGAGTAAAGATGAAACCAGTTTCTCAGGAAAAACTGCTGTATGCTTCCATTTTGTTTGCTGCAGTGGTATTTTGAGGACTGGGTGTTTTTTTGTGTAAATGTTTTCATCGGATTTCCCGAAAACTAGGACGGGTTCATAAGTGTTTGTGAATCTGTCTTTAACTGATGAAGGCATATGGTTGGGTTTATACCATATAATTATATCTAAAAGCTTCCAACCATCTTTGATCATATGTGCTGCAAGCCTATAAGGGATCTGAAGAAGATGGGATTTACCATACCTATTCTTATACTTATCACCTATATTTAGGAAGAACACTCCATCATCCTTTAGCTTAGCCCTTAACTCCCTGAATATAACGATTAATCTCCCTATATACTCTTCCGGAGTCTTTTCTCTACCAATTTGTCCTTTAAACCCATAATCTCTTTGTCTCCAGTAGGGAGGAGAAGTTAATGCAACAGAAATACTATTATCCTCTAAACATCTTAATGCACTAAAAACATCCCCAAATAAAATCTTTCCTTTAACCATACTACCACTATAACCTTTTCTCTGTTAGCTCATATACGGTAATGGGATCAAAATATTTTTTTAAAACAGGTAAGTATTCTTTGTTGATGTGTAGGAACACGGCACGGGATGCCTTGTTATCTAATCCTTTGAAAACTGAGTTACCGCTTTTCTTGTAATGATATCTGAAGGAAGATCCCCAGCTCTTGCCACTCACTATTTCATCATCATAATGAGGCGCTAATTCTCCATTGGGAATAGAAATGGATAATATGGCAACGGGTTTTATTTCTCGTTCCTTTAACTTTTTTGCTATTCCAATAATCTTTTTCTCAAATTCTTCCAAGTCCTTTTCAACGTTTTCTGAGAATTCATGACGTAGTTTATCATGTATAAAATACCCTCTCACTATATTATCCAAAATAGGTTCTAATCTCTTTTTTTCATTAGATGGTTTATAATTCAAAAATTCTTCTAAAGAGCCTTCTATTGGAGTAAGAATGTCTTTTAAATTGATACTAATTAACTCTCTTATAGCAATATAATCTTCCCTTATCTCATCAATTATTTCTTTATAGTCGGGATAGATGAATAGAAGAGCATTCGTGATTGTAAGCTTATTATTATAAGTGGTGGGAATATTTGGGTATACCTTTATTTTTTTACAATCAGCCTTTATATTCTTACCTCTTATTTTGCAATCTAAAACTCCCGGATAACTTGATTGGTTAATTCCAAGAGGTACAGTGTCTTTAAAATCTGAAGGGTTTTCAAGATTAGCAGTTTTGATATCTATATGAATAATACTATTATCATTTTCATATGTTAAATCAGAAGAATAACCTAATGGTAAAAATTTATAACCAAGTGAATTCATTTTAGAATTTAAAATGAATGCTATATGTTTTTCTATAATCTCAGAGAATGGATTAAAAGATTTTGATTCTATGCTTGCCATGATTATAGGCAATGTTATATAATTAATAAACTTCATTGAATTCTTTAGATTTGTATTAAATAATTCCAAACTTTCTTTTATTATAAAGTTTAGCTTTTGTAGAAATTCAAATTCTTCTTTTTCAATTTCTTTTTGGTTTTCTGTGAATTTGGGATTTTTCATTTTTTGCACCTACTAAAACTGTAATGTAGACTTCATTTCATGTCAAAATTTTCGTAGCCTTTTGGATTTATCATCATGTCCATGAACCTGGATCCTAATCATCTTCTAGGTGTTTGAGGATTATTTGGAGAAATGATGGGCCCGCTGGCGCTACTCTTTGGGCCGCCTGATATACATATCATATATATGTATATAGCGGATGTATATATCGCATATATTATATCACGCCGCCCTTAAGGGCACCCTCGCAG
>JACIWA010000017.1 GCA_014361195.1 Thermoplasmatales archaeon
ATTAAACATCTCCTCAGACCATCTAAAATTTCAAAGAAAGTCGATTTAAACCTTTCATGGAATGATAAAATTAATGATAATGTCTTAGTTGTTGAATTTTACTTTAAAAATTTTGAAGGCACAATCAAGTATCTATTCACTCCTAAGGGTGATTTACAGTGAAATATCCGAAGTTCGCTAATAAGGATTATATCGGCCTTAATGGAGTCTCAAGGGAGCAGCTGATTCATCCTCATTTCCAAGAGTGGCAAGAGTGGTTCTTAAAAGAATATGAAGCTCCTAAAAACAAAATATGCGTGTTTTTGCCTTGTGCGGCCATAAAACCATACTATAATTCACCCATCCATAAGGTGATTAATAATGTTCTTAGTAAATATTCAAAGGAAATTCATAAGGTTGTTATCTCAAATGCAGGAGTTGTTCCTTATGAGTACTGTGATAAGTACCCGTTTGACTCATACGACTGGAACCCCTTGATAGAAGATGAAGCCATCCAAAAGGAATACTATAAAGTTACTAAGCAGAGAATTGAAGGTTATCTCTCAATACACACATATCGAGCTCATATATCGTATCTCAGGAATAGGTCCATATCTTTCAGGGCTTTAAAGGACGCTTGTAAGAATTTAGGGATAAAACTCTATTATGAGAAGCTAAATGAAAAAATATCCCCAAAAAAAGACGCAGATTTAGTATTAACCTATGATGAAAACCTTAAAAGATTATCAAAGTTATTGGAGGGTCTTCTTTGAAATACTGGGCAGGAGAGACCCCAAATAATTCAATTAAGCTGAAGCATAACCACGTGATGGACAGTGTTATCAACTATTATCACATGGAAGATCCTAGGATAGAATATGAGTACAAGAAGCTTTTCCTTGATAATGGGGCGTTCAGCGCCCTCAAAAATTCACAAAAGAGCATCCTAGAAGAGGAGAAAGTTATCAACATCCAAGAGAAACTGAATCCAGAGTATACTGTTCCTTTGGACTATCCGTTCACCCCCAGGATGGGCAAAGTAGTGATGAGAAAAAGATGGGAAAAGACAGCCAAAAACATCGAATATTGGATTGATACTACACACTTTAATCTTGTGCCTGCCCTACACGCATGGGATCGTAAAAGTCTAAATGATAATATAAGATGGCTCTACAAGAAAGACCAAGACTATATTTCAATGGGAAGTGTTCTTACTACCGCAGACGAATTCAATGGCTTTTTTGGGGACAGACAACCATCAAAAAGTTTTATTGATTCAATTATAACAACAAAGCAAGTATGTGACCAATATGGAATTGATATGCATATATTTGGTTTTGGTTCTTCTCCAATAATGTACCATATTGGTGCTTTCATTGGAATTAAAAGCACAGATTCGATAGGATACAAAAGAAAAGCAGCATATGGCAAGATCATACTCCCACAAACTGGCGAACGATACTGTGGAAATGGAAGGGCAAAATTTGGGAATCCAAGAAAAGGGGATGTTGCTTCAAGTTTTTTGACGGAGGATGAACTTCAAAAATTGAGTCAATGTGAATGCCCAGCCTGCAGAGACCAACCAGCTGACGGGCCTATAAGATGGGAAAACCTAAGAGATAGCTGGATTAAAAGAGCATACCACAACAAATGGGTAATGGAACATGAAGAGGATATTTCAAGAGCTTATAAGGGTGATAAAGAAGCATACATGAAGTTCCTTGATAAAACAATTGGAAAATCAGGGCTAGGACATCTATGGGAATATACTAAAAGAAGGCTTACACACTACAAAATAGATTTATTATATTAAGGGGGGTATTATGGGCAAGTCGATTACATGGACATTGCTGTATTACAAGTCCTTCCTTGAAGATGTTGAGAAGATGCTTAGCTTTTTGAGGAAATATGAAGGATGGGCCATTAAGAGTGATCTTCGGAGTATAGTAAAAAACAACAAAAATAGAGACTCTATTCTTAAGTTTATGGAAGATGTTCATCTCATAGAGGTAAGGTCTACAGGAAGAACTTCACGTTATAATATAACAAGAGAAGGAATAGATTATCTCCAATCGGAAAATAGATCCAAATACTTACACAAACTACTTTACAAAAATATCTTACATTATTCCTATTTTTATAATTATATCCTTGAAAATGAATTATATAAGTTCTCAAAACTTCAGATAATAGAAAAGATGGTTTTAAATTC
>JACIWA010000018.1 GCA_014361195.1 Thermoplasmatales archaeon
TCAAAAACTTCGAGGTATTGGAGCCTCCAAAAATTTGGAGTTGAAAGCCTCCTATAAATACCATAAACCTCATATCCTTTTTTTATAAGAAAATTAGCCAAATATGCTCCGTCCTGTCCCGTGATGCCTGTTATAAGTGCACTTTTCATTTTAAAACCTCCTTGTATACCCTTTCTGTTAATTTTGCAATGTTATCCCAAGTATAATCCTTTGCAAAACTTATACACTCATCTTTAAAATCTTCATAGTGATTGAGCATGAAAATTATTTTATCCTTCAAATCATAAGGGGATAAATCAGAAAGCATGCCATTTTTATTATTTATAAGCTCTCGACTCGCATTTAATGGATGGTCGATTGTAATCACCGGCAAACCGGCTGCATTAGCTTCTAGTGTGACAAGAGCTGCGCCCTCTCTAGTTGAAGGAAAAACAAAAACTTTTGAAGACTTCATATAAGCATAAACATCATCATCCCTAGAAACTTTATGAAGAAATCTGACATTTTCTCTAAGATCCAACTTTTTTGTAAGCTTTTCTAAATTTTTCCTTTCAGGACCATCACCAATAATAAAACATCTTATATTTAAACCTTCCTTTTTTATAAGATTCAACGCTTTTAAAAGAATATCAACATTTTTATGCTTAATTAAGCGGCCTACAAATATCACATCAGATTTTTCCATTGAAGGTTTAACATTAGATATCGTGTCAAAAGGCACACCATCAGGTATCACATATACGGAGCCATCATAAAAACTTAAATCATTTTTAACTTGATTAGAAATCGTTATAACATTTTTAGATAATCTGAAGGTTAATTTCTCTATTATTTTACCAAACACTCCTATTTTACCGAGATATTCATACCAATAATCCCCCCAATATTCCAAAACAGTGATAATGAAATTACTTTTATTAATGATGGAAGTAAATTTCCCAGAAAAACATGAAAAATATGGGAAATTCTGACAGTCTATTACATCAAATTCCTCTTGTAGGAGAGGCCCTATCAAGCTTATAGAAAACTTAAGCGCTGCTTTTATGGATCTTCTACCATCTACATATAATTGTAATGGCCTGCAGACACCATGATATTCTATACCGTCAAATTCGATGTCCCTTTTTTCTTCCTGGGGCAGCCACCAACCCACACAATACCAATGGACTTCATGACCCCTTTCTGCAAGGCGCCTTCCAATCTCATAAAGTCTTTTTTCCGCCCCTCCCTTGTTCCATGGGTATGCTCCATCATAAATGAATGCTATTTTCACTAAAATCACCGTATTTCATCTTATTTTTTCAATGATAAGTGTTTTAAAAATTTTGAAACCGTCTTTAAGTGATGAAAGCTTCGGTTCAGTCTTCCGCCTTTTATATGATATTGGGACTTCAACAATCTTGAATCCCGCCTTTGAAAATTTGGAGAACATCTCAGCTTCAAGTTCAAACCCAGGATAATTTAGCTCTTCTTCTAAAATGTATTGGATCGCCCTTCTTGTGAAGGCCCAATGGCCTGTACAAACATCACTAATTTTTTGGTAGAGTATGCTGGCTATTAAGCTCAAGATAAAATTGCCAATTAAGTTTGTCTTAGATATTGCACCGTCTTCTCTTCTACCTTTTAGTCTTGATCCTAATGCAACATCTGCATTTTCTTTTTTAAGTAATTTTATGAGTTTGATTGAATCTTCTGGGGGGTAGGTTCCGTCAGCATCCATCATAATCGCATATTCTGTTTCAAGATGCTTAAAGCCTTTAAAGA
>JACIWA010000019.1 GCA_014361195.1 Thermoplasmatales archaeon
TGTTTTGCGGTTGTTATTCCGTAAAAATGCATGATCGATTTGAAAAACAAGCAAAAATACATCAAATCAATTCTTTTCTAATCTAACCGTTTGTGAATAAAAGGCAATGATTGAACAAATGTTAAGTTAAATATGCCACGCTAATGAGACTATCCGTTACACCATTTTGCAATCTCGTTAATGCAATCAAATTTAGAGATAACAGACATAATGTAGTATGGAAAAATGCATATCTTTTTCCTTTCCTGTGTAAATTTGTTTCAAATCCCGCATGATTTTTGAGATATGAATTAAAACCTTCATTGCTATTCCTTTCCTTTGCGTATCTTTTTCTTAGACTATCATTTTCTTTCCACTCTTTCATTCTTTTATTCCTATAATATGCACCTACAATTTCATTTTCTTCCCTATTATAAAGAAATTTGAGTTTGTAATCAATGGATGCATTTGCTTTAAATCCTTTCTCTTTCCAGTATCTGCTATATCTTTTTTTAATGTATATCTCTTCTCCCTTTTTATTATAAACCCATCCTTTCTGTGGTTTATATAAAAATTCCACATCATAATGACATTTTGTCATGGCAATATTATGGTATGTTGCATATTTTCCATCAGTAGTTATATGAGTAATAAAGATGGATAACTGGTTCAGTTTTTTCAGATGAAATTCCATACAATATCCTTCATCATAGTTTATTTCTAAATCTTTGTAAGAAAGGAAAATCCCATTTGATTCTATAAGCAGATCTTTTTTCCACCCATATGTTTTATAGTATCCACTATATTTTGCTTCTTTATCCATTCTTCTTGCAGTAATAACCGTTGCATCCTCAACAACATTTCCTATCCATTTTCCTTTCTTTTTCAACTGCTTTTCCAGTTCTTTAACCACCCCATAAAAAACCTCATCAATTTTGTTTTGCAGAAGATTATTTACGAAATATCTAATCGTTTCATATGATGGAAGATTTGATGTATCAAAGCCAAGATTTTGTGCAATCTCTCTGTTTGTAATCAATTTTCTATAAGCATCGGTGATATATTTTATGTTGCTTAATTTCATAAAAACAACAAATTTTACTCTTGCATACACTCCTTTCTTTATCCTTTCTAATCTGGGAAACATCTCCTTTAATACAGGGTCCAGAAAACCCAGATCTAAATGTGAAAGAAACTCAGATGTTTCTACAGGAATTTCCTCTGTTGGATTTATGAATAGTGGTGGTAATTCATATTTTCTTCCAATTTCTTTATCCAAAAAATTCCGATTACTTTTTATTAGCCTTTCTGTTTCTATTTCATCCCATCCCATTTTAATCAAAAAAATGATGGGATCCTCTCTTTATTTTTTTATAAATTTTTCAGGCTACGAGTTATACCAAAAATGGTTAGCCTTTTATATGATGAAGCCTAATCTGTATCCGCC
>JACIWA010000020.1 GCA_014361195.1 Thermoplasmatales archaeon
AGAGGGAGGTGAAAAGAGCCTGAAACCAGATGGCTACAGGCAGGTAGGGCGTGAAAGAGCTTTATGCTCAGCGTCCTGCTATACGTTCCGAAAAACGGGCCAGGGAGTTTCTGGCGATGGCGAGGCTAAGTGCTTTAAGCACGGAGCCGTAGCGAAAGCGAAAGCCTGCAGTGTCTTATGACACGAGAGGCGAGGTATGATTGCCTTAAGTCATCGTCAGAAGACCCGAAACCGGTTGATCTATGCGCGGCCAGGTCGAAGCCTTCCTTAAGGGAGGTGGAGGACCGAACCGGTGCTGACGTGCAAATCGCTCGGATGAGCCGCGTATAGGGGTGAAAGGCCAATCTAAACCGGAGATAGCTGGTTCCCTCCGAAGCTTCCCGCAGGAAGTCCTCCGGCGAGGTAGGTGGCGCGGTAGAGCACTGATTGGGTGTTTAGAGGAGGAAACTCTTCGGCACCCTGTCAAACTCCGAATGCGTCACCGCCGTAGACCCGGGGAGTTCGGGCGCCTGGGGTAAGCTTGGTGTCCGAAAGGGAATGAACCCAGCCTTACGTTAAGGTCCCCAAGTACTGGCTAAGTGCGACCCAAAGGCGGTCCACATCCTAAAACAGCTGGGAGGTAGGCTTAGAAGCAGCCATCCTTTAAAGAGTGCGTAACAGCTCACCAGTCGAGGATGTGGGCTCCGAAAATGGACGGGGCTCAAGCCAGTCACCGATACGTAAGCACGATGAGTGGGTAGGAGGGCGCGGTGTATGGGCAGAAGCTGGGGCGTGAGCTCCAGTGGACCGTGCACCGTCGAGAATCCTGGCGAAAGTAGCAGCAAAGTCGGGTGAGAATCCCGACCGCCGAAGGGGCCAGGGTTCCACGGCAATGTTCGTCAGCCGTGGGTTAGCCGGTCCTAAGGATTACCCCAACTGGAGTAATCCGAAAGGGAAGCGGGTTAATATTCCCGCGCTACCATAGACTATACTCCATGTATGAAGCATCTGGATAGGCTGAGTAGTGCAGTCGCACTATCTAAGCACTTAAGCCCCCGGAGTGCCGTAATGGCGAGAAGGGGGTGAAGGTGTGATGGGGTCCCCAATTGAGGGGACTTCAGCTGATTCCTGGTGCCCGTGAAAAGTACATGGCGTGGTCTATGGTATCCGTACCTAGAACTGACACAGGTGCCCCTAGGTGAGAAGCCTAAGGCGTGTCGGACTAATCCGCCCGAGGGAACTCGGCAAACTAGCCCCGTAACTTCGGGAGAAGGGGTGC
>JACIWA010000021.1 GCA_014361195.1 Thermoplasmatales archaeon
ATATAAGCCATCAGAAAGCAAAATATATTTTGCAAGCAATTTTGAAATAAAAATAAGATATGATAAGCCCTCTAAGCTTACATCTTCTTCAAGCTATGATTTGGTTATAATTTCTCCAAAAGAGTTTGCGGAAGAATTAAATAAGCTTGTGGAGCATAAAAATTCTCACGGTGTTAGAACATTTTTGAAAACAACAGATGAGATATATTCTTCATATCCTGGAAGGGATAAGCCAGAGCAAATAAAATATTTCATAAAAGATGCAATTGAAAACTATGGAATTAAATATGTTATGCTTGTGGGTGGTGTTAAATCAATTATATATTCAAAGCCACGTGACCATGCAAATTATGGCGAGAAAGGATGGTATCTGCCTGTAAGATACTCAAATTTAATCGCTGATGAGCCTGGTTATCTTTGCGATTTGTATTACGCTGATATTTACAGGGCGGGAGGAGAGTTTGATGACTGGGATAGCAACGGAAACGGAATATTTGCGGAATGGAGCGATGTGGAGGGTGAGCCAGAAGATATGCTGGATTTATATCCAGATGTTGCAGTTGGAAGGCTGGCATGCACGAGCTTAAAAGAATTGAAGACAGTAATTGAGAAAATAATAAATTATGAAAATAATCCATTTGATGAATTCAAGAGAATTTTAGTTGTATCCGGAGATGGATTCCTTGATCAAAAAGATTTGGATATAAGATGGGATACAAAAAGCTTGCCAAATGGAAAATATACAATATATGCTCAAAGCATGAATGCGGAAGGTGAGCTCGGTCCAATAGATAAGATAGAAATAACAATTGATAAGACAAAGAAAACAAGCTTGCATTTCAATCATGATGATCATCTAAATCCCGCTCTTAAAAATGGTTATCCCGCTCCTCCAATAGCAGAAATTGTATCTGTTTCAAATGGAGATGTTTTAGGAAAAGATGACTATGTATATGTACCTTCAGAAAGTGAAGCATATTGCAATGAATTGTTCTGGTGGGCAAATGTAACATATATTGATGGGGTTCTTTACATAAGAGGAAAATCTTATGACCCGAAACCATATGGAAATTTAACAAGCATTCATGTCTGGGTTGAAAATGAAAATGGAAGCGTTGTTTTTGAGGACTGGAGAAATAATACAGAGATGTATTATGAAGGAGAATGG
>JACIWA010000022.1 GCA_014361195.1 Thermoplasmatales archaeon
ATCGGGACCCTCATGGCGGGACTTGACCGCAACACCATCGCCGACATCGCCAACGACCCCGCCACCATCGCCTTCCTCAACGACCTCCTGCCCCTGCTCGACGCCCAAGCCCTGGCGGACATGGTCAACGGCAACGGGGCATGGGTGGGAGACCTCGTCTCCGGCATCGAGGTGGGCACGGTGAACGACCTCCTGAGCGAGCTCTACGCGAGCGGCTGGATCGGGACCCTCATGGCGGGACTTGACCGCAACACCATCGCCGACATCGCCAACGACCCCGCCACGGTCGACTTCATCACCGACCTCCTGCCCCTGCTCGACGCCCAACCCCTCGCGGACATCGTGAACGGCAACGGCGCCTGGGTGGGAGACCTCGTCTCCGGCATAGAGGTGGGCACGGTGAACGACCTCCTGAGCGAGCTCTACGCGAGCGGCTGGATCGGGACCCTCATGGCGGGACTTGACCGCAACACCATCGCCTCCATCGCCAACGACCCCGCCACGGTGGACTTCATCTCCGACCTCTTGCCCCTGCTCGACGAGGCCCAGCTCGCCGCCATCGTCAACAACAACGCCGCCTGGATCGGGGACTTCACCTCCCAGATCACGCCCGGGACCATAAACGGCATCCTGGCCCAGCTCTATTCCAACGGCTGGATCGGGACCCTCATGGCGGGACTTGACCGCAACACCATCGCGAGCATCGCCAACGACCCCGCCACCATCGCCTTCCTCAACGACCTGCTGCCCCTGCTCGACGCCCAAGCCCTGGCGGACATGGTGAACGGCAACGGCGCCTGGGTGGGAGACCTCGTCTCCGGCATAGAGGTGGGCACGGTGAACGACCTCCTGAGCGAGCTCTACGCGAGCGGCTGGATCGGGACCCTCATGGCGGGACTTGACCGCAACACCATCGCCTCCATCGCCAACGACCCCGCCACGGTGGACTTCATCTCCGACCTCTTGCCCCTGCTCGACGAGGCCCAGCTCGCGGCCATCGTCTACAACAACGGGGCCTGGATCGGGGACTTCACCTC
>JACIWA010000023.1 GCA_014361195.1 Thermoplasmatales archaeon
AGGGTATATAATAGAAGCAGACCCTCATATGGAAAAATGGACGGAAGAAGAGAGAAGGATGTATCCATTCAATGCTGCATCACTACACAACAAATCATATTCAGGCAATGAAGATTATGGAAGAGTTGAAATAGATAACATGACAGAAATATTTAATAGCAAGGCTGTTGCCTACAAAAGAGTAAAAGGCGCTACTTCAACTTTAAAAAAGGAAGCTGCTGACTTTGCAGTTGATAAAGCAGCCCGTAAGTGGACTGTTGGAGGGCAACCAAATAAACCAAGACCTTTTGATTATCTCTCTTGCTGGGTTTACCATACAAAACAAGTAGATAGTACAGACCCAAATTCTCTTGGCTATGGATACTATTGCTCTGAATTAGTATGGGCAGCATGGAATTGGGCAATGCGCATAGATCTTGATCCAACTGGTCTCACAGTTTGGCCAACTGATATCTATATTTCACCCCATGTAGAGGATTGCTCGCCAGGTGATAATAACTCATCCTATGTAGAGAACAGCCTGCCAAGTGATATCTGTAACTCATTCTGTGCAGTGAATTCCTCTTATAGCTATAATTTATCCTATGCAGTGAATTACTCTTCAAGTGAGAGCTATAATTCATCCCTTGCAGAGAATTGCTCTTGATACAACTTCTCTTTTTATTTTAGGTAATTTTATATATAAAAAATGATTAAAGACAATATGAAAAAAATATTTGGAGTCTCTGCTTTAATTCTATTTTTAATAGCTATTTCTATAAACTCTTTTAATTCAGCAAAAAAAGAAAATAATGAAGAATGGAATAAAGAATTTGGAGCTGAAGGAACAATTTCTTTCTTTGTTGATGGAATTGTAACAGATGATGGAATAGTTTTGCTGGGGAGAATATATGAAAAAGTATGGGTTGTTAAAATAGATAAAGAAGGAAATGAAATATGGAATAGAACTTTTAGAAGAAATTTGCGAGTGGAGGAATATGGAG
>JACIWA010000024.1 GCA_014361195.1 Thermoplasmatales archaeon
AACCCGGGCCCGGTCACGGTGGACCTCACCTTCATGACCGAGGAGGGGGAGAAGAACGTCCCCGCCTGGGACGCCGCGGTCATCCCCGGCAACTCCCGCGCCAACTTCCCCCTGCACGACCAGCTCGTATGCGAGCGCATCTCCACCAAGGTGGTCTCCACGGGAGGGCCGGTCATCTGCGAGCGGGCCATGTACAACCGGGCGAGGACCTGGGCCCACGACTCCGTCGGGGTGACCTCCCCGAGCGACACCTGGTACCTGGCCGAGGGCTGCACCAAGGGCGACTTCCAGACCTGGATCTGCGTGCAGAACCCCAACCCGGGCCCGGTCACGGTGGACCTCACCTTCATGACCGAGGAGGGGGAGAAGAACGTCCCCGCCTGGGACGCCGCGGTCATCCCCGGCAACTCCCGCGCCAACTTCCCCCTGCACGACCAGCTGACCTGCGAGCGCATCTCCACCAAGGTGCGGGTGACCTCGGGAGGGCCGGTCATCTGCGAGCGGGCCATGTACAACCGGGCGAGGACCTGGGCCCACGACTCCGTCGGGGTGACCTCCCCGAGCGACACCTGGTACCTGGCCGAGGGCTGCACGCAAGGCGACTTCCAGACCTGGATCTGCGTGCAGAACCCCAACCCGGGCCCGGTCACGGTGGACCTCACCTTCATGACCGAGGAGGGGGAGAAGAACGTCCCCGCCTGGGACGCCGCGGTCATCCCCGGCAACTCCCGCGCCAACTTCCCCCTGCACGACCAGCTGACCTGCGAGCGCATCTCCACCAAGGTGCGGGTGACCTCGGGAGGGCCGGTCATCTGCGAGCGGGCCATGTACAACCGGGCGAGGACCTGGGCCCACGACTCCATCGGGGTGACCTCCCCGAGCGACAT
>JACIWA010000025.1 GCA_014361195.1 Thermoplasmatales archaeon
GAGGTGAAGTCCCCGATCCAGGCCCCGTTGTTGTTGACGATGGCCGCGAGCTGGGCCTCGTCGAGCAGGGGCAAGAGGTCGGAGATGAAGTCCACCGTGGCGGGGTCGTTGGCGATGGAGGCGATGGTGTTGCGGTCAAGTCCCGCCATGAGGGTCCCGATCCAGCCGCTCGCGTAGAGCTCGCTCAGGAGGTCGTTCACCGTGCCCACCTCTAAGCCGGAGACGAGGTCTCCCACCCAGGTGCCGTTGACGTTGACCATGTCCGCCAGGGCTTGGGCGTCGAGCAGGGGCAGCAGGTCGTTGAGGAAGGCGAAGGTGGCGGGGTCGTTGGCGATGCTCGCGATGGTGTTGCGGTCAAGTCCCGCCATGAGGGTCCCGATCCAGCCGGTGGAATAGAGCTGGGCCAGGATGCCGTTTATGGTCCCGGGCGTGATCTGGGAGGTGAAGTCCCCGATCCAGGCGGCGTTGTTGTTGACGATGGCGGCGAGCTGGGCCTCGTCGAGCAGGGGCAAGAGGTCGGAGATGAAGTCCACCGTGGCGGGGTCGTTGGCGATGTCGGCGATGGTGTTGCGGTCAAGTCCCGCCATGAGGGTCCCGATCCAGCCGTTGGAATAGAGCTGGGCCAGGATGCCGTTTATGGTCCCGGGCGTGATCTCCGAGGTGAAGTCCCCGATCCAGGCCCCGTTGTTGTTGACGATGGCCGCGAGCTGGGCCTCGTCGAGCAGGGGCAAGAGGTCGGAGATGAAGTCCACCGTGGCGGGGTCGTTGGCGATGTCGGCGATGGTGTTGCGGTCAAGTCCCGCCATGAGGGTCCCGATCCAGCCGCTCGCGTAGAGCTCGCTCAGGAGGTCGTTCACCGTGCCCACCTCTATGCCGGA
>JACIWA010000026.1 GCA_014361195.1 Thermoplasmatales archaeon
AGATGATGGAATAGTTTTGCTGGGGAGAATATATGAAAAAGTATGGGTTGTTAAAATAGATAAAGAAGGAAATGAAATATGGAATAGAACTTTTAGAAGAAATTTGCGAGTGGAGGAATATGGAGGAAGCATTGCTGAAACTGAAGATGGATTTGTTATTGGAGGATATAGTGGAGCTAATTACTGGATAATTAAAATAGATAAAGAAGGAAATGAAATATGGAATAAAACATATGTAAGAGCAACTGAGGATTATGGAAAAAAAATTATAGCAACAAAAGATGGAGGATATGCGATGGTTGGAAATGCTTATAGTGATAATTCTGATATTTTAGTGATAAAAACAGATAAAGATGGGAATCTAGAATGGGAAAAAACTTTTGGTGGGGGACGTACAGAGCATGGAGATTCAATTCTGGAAACTGAAGATGGATATCTTATTTCTGGAATAACTGGATCTTATTCAACACTAGGAGATTGGGATTCATGGGTGATTAAAATAGATAAAAGAGGAAATGAAATATGGAATAGAACATATGGATGGGCGTTGTTTGAGATTAGGACTTATATAACAGAAGGTGAAGATGGATATATAATATATGGAGGAACTGAATATGCACCTGGGGGAAGTGCATATGTTATAAAAATAGATAAGGAAGGAAATGAAATATGGAAGAAAGGATATGGAGGAAGATTTGCCCAACTATTGGATGGTAAAAAAATCAAGGATGGATATATTTTAGCAGGTGATACAGATCTATTTGCAGTAGGAAGAAAGGATATGTGGGTTTTAAAAATAGATGAGAAAGGAAAAGAAATATGGAATAAAAGCTTTGGAACAAGATCACATGATAGAGCTTTTGCAATTGAAATTT
>JACIWA010000027.1 GCA_014361195.1 Thermoplasmatales archaeon
AAAAAATAGTCATATATGTCTGGAGGTTATGGCAAATTGCCATTCCAATTACATGTTTCCTTCTCATATCTTCTTTTTTAAATCTGGAAAATAGTAATCTTTTTGTTTCTAGTCCTCCAAAAATTCCTTCTACTATTCCTCGATTTGCTTTATATAAATCTTTTGAAAATATTTCCAATGCTTTTTTTCTTATTCCTCTTGCTCCACACCTATATTTCCTCTGTTTAATAATTGGAAGTAAACCTTTTTTAAAGCAAAAATAATAGCAGTAATAGTCATCATATCCTGCATCTGCATATAGATATTTTCCTTGAACAACATCTGTTGAAGAGAGAATATTTACTAAGCTTGGTGAATCGTAACTATAGCCTGCTCTCCATTCACCAGCTGAAATGCAAATAACACCTGCATCTGGATAATATTCCGATAAGATACTGAGTTTATCATGATTGGTTATCTTTATTTTTTTATTTCCAGATATGGCATTTCTATAGATTCTATCAAGTTTTACTCCAGTTGCATCTGCAAGATAAACAAAATCTTTGTCTCCTAATTTATCCTTTATTTTATCTCTCAATTTTTTTAAATACTTCTTTAAATATTCTTCCGGTATTCTTTCAAATGCTTTACCAAAAGTGCTATGATCTATATGCTCTCCTACTAAGACTTTTGACCATAGTTCCAGATCTCTCAAACTCATATCAAAGAATACCATCAATATATAGAGAGCTACATATTGTGTAGGTGATAATTTAAATGATCTTCCTCTTGCACTCTTTTTCTCAAATGGTTCTCCAATTTCATCAGCCAACTCTATAAGAAATTTTAATATTTTCTTAACATCAAAATCACTAAAT
>JACIWA010000028.1 GCA_014361195.1 Thermoplasmatales archaeon
AAGGATTGCGAAATCCTTGTATAAACAATTTTGATTTAAATCATGGAGGCAAAGATATAGCTTTAATGCTAACAATGCCTTCTTTTATTTCTTTCAGCAAGCAATTCAGAAAGCAATTTCATTTATTTTGAAGGAGGAGATGGAAATGAAAAGACTGGATATGCAAATAAGGATACATTTTAAAAATGCGGAAAATAATGAATGGATACATAAGAGCTTAAATAAAGCAATTAAATTAGAAAAGAGGAGTAATGCTCTTTTGCAAAGATAAACTTCTTTGGAGAAACTATTACATTCGATGCTTCTCAGAGCTATGATGAAGATGGCTATATTGTTAGCTATGAATTGAACTTTGGAATGGAAAAGTTTTTGGGCGTATTTACAATGAAGCTACGTATTATACAGTTTTTTAACAGTTACTGATAATAAAGTTGAAAAGAGTTTTGATGCAATTAGGTTTGAGATTGTTAGTGAAGGAGCAAATGATGATCATGGCCAAGAAGATACAAGTGTAGGATTCGTCAAGATATATGTGGAGAAAAACATTTAGCTACGATGAAACAGATAACAAGTTAAGCAGATTAAGTAGCTTGAGAGATATTTTATCTTCGATTTTTAATGCCTTTAGGAGAAACAGTGAAAAAAGTATAACAAAAATGAAGATTCAACAAAAATAACCCAATTATCAGATCTTAATGTTTTATTTTTTATCTGCATATGGTGGGAGCGAGTTAATCTGTTATAAGGGGTAATATAGCAAAGGAAATGCTTACAATGATGGTTCAGCTTACCAAAAGTTGCCAAATTCAGATAGCATAGCTTAGGG
>JACIWA010000029.1 GCA_014361195.1 Thermoplasmatales archaeon
ATTTCTCTTTACAGGTTTCCCGCATCTTACAGGGATTAACCATATTTTGTTCTAAATCATTTTCAATATCATCAGAAATATAAACAGATACTGAATTCAAAATATCCTTTTTTAAGTTGCTTAGCATTAAATCAAGGTATTCTTGATTAGATTTTTCCATCAAACGCTTGATATCCTGATGTATAGCTTCTAATTTCATTCGGGCATCATAGAATTCAGGATTATCCATTTTATTTAGATTTTCCATAAATTATTTTATTGATTTAGATAGTATTAAAGGTTTCTTTCTTGACCTTTTAAGTCATATTTGTGTATAAAACTGTACTTAGTACATTTTAATGACGGTTTAGTATATATTTCTAATAAACAATAGTTATATTTGAAATTAAAAACTTAATGGAGATGTGAAAATGGGAGTTAAAGAAGATATTCGTGGACAAATTATAGGAGCATTAGCAGGAGCCGATTTCCCAATAAATTCACCAGAAGAACTAATGGCAGCGCTTCCAAACGGTCCAGATACTACTTGTAAATCTGGAGATGTAGAATTAAAAGCATCTGATGCTGGACAAGTACTTACTGCTGATGATTTTCCATTTAAAAGTGCTGAAGAAGTTGCAGATACTATAGTGAACAAAGCAGGATTATAAGCCAAAATCGACTTCCTACTTTTTCTTTCTTTTCTTTTTTAAGGATAATTAATTATTATCTTATAATAGGTTTTAATGGAGAAATTAAAAT
>JACIWA010000030.1 GCA_014361195.1 Thermoplasmatales archaeon
AAGAGCCGCTCCTTCCTGCCGGCGCGCCGCGGCCGGAGGGTGCCGACGCGGACATCCTGGAGAGGGTTATGCTCGAGGACATCCCCGTTGAAGAGAAACTGGCCATCCTGGAAGGTCATGCCGAGATAGAGGAGCTCATCTCGCTCGTATCGGAACCTGAGGCCTCCTCCACGGAGACCTTCTTCGATATAGGAGAGAAAGAGGAAGCGCCCGCCGCCGCTGCAGGCGGCGAGGTGGAAGACGACCTGCTCAAGGAGATAGAGGAGCTGGAGAGGGAGATACTCGAGGCGCAGGCCACCGCCGCGGCGGGAGCGCCGGGCATCGAGGAGGAACTGGAGGCCCTGGAGAGGGAGCTGCTCGCAGGAGGGGGCGAAACGGGCACCGGCGAGCCTCCCGCCGGGGTCGTAAGGGAGGTGGAGACGCCGCCCGCCGCGGGGGAGACCCTCGAAACCGCGCCTCCGCCGCAGGAAGCCCCCTTCACGGCCATGCCGGAAGCGATGACGCCGCCCGTGGCGGAGATGCCGCCCCCCGCGGTGGCACCGGTGGTGGAGCCGGCGGCGGAAGCTGCCGAGGTCCCTCCCGTCTTGGAGGCGCCGCAGCCCCTCGACCTCCTGGAGAAGCTGGTGGAGACGCCGCCCGCCGCGGGGGAGACCCTCGAAACCGCGCCTCCGCCGCAGGAAGCCCCCTTCACGGCCATGCCGGAAGCGATGACGCCGCCCGTGGCGGAGA
>JACIWA010000031.1 GCA_014361195.1 Thermoplasmatales archaeon
CCATCACCTACATGAAGGGGGACGCCACCACGGCAGCCGAGACCCTAACCGTCCCCGCCAACTCCCGCGCCACCGTCCTGCCCCGCAACACCCTGGGGACCGGGGACGATCCCGCCCATGACTTCAGCGCCAGGGTGGAATGCACCAACGGCCAGCAGATCGTGGCCGAGCGCCCCATGTACTTCAACTACATGGGGAAATGGACGGGCGGGCACGACGTGGTGGGAGCGATCGAAACCTCCACCGTCTTCTACTTCGCCGAGGGTACCTGCCGCCCCGGCTTCGACCCCTACATCAGCATACAGAACCCGGGCGGCACCGCCGCAGAGGTTGCCATCACCTACATGAAGGGGGACGCCACCACGGCAGCCGAGACCCTAACCGTCCCCGCCAACTCCCGCGCCACCGTCCTGCCCCGCAACACCCTGGGGACCGGGGACGATCCCGCCCATGACTTCAGCGCCAGGGTGGAATGCACCAACGGCCAGCAGATCGTGGCCGAGCGCCCCATGTACTTCAACTACATGGGGAAATGGACGGGCGGGCACGACGTGGTGGGAGCGATCGAAACCTCCACCGTCTTCTACTTCGCCGAGGGTACCTGCCGCCCCGGCTTCGACCCCTACATCAGCATACAGAACCCGGGCGGCACCGCCGCAGAGGTTGCCATCACCTACATGAAGGGGGACGCCACCACGGCAGCCGAGACCCT
>JACIWA010000032.1 GCA_014361195.1 Thermoplasmatales archaeon
CTTTTTTACTAATGCTTGACAATAGCTTACTCAAACTTTATGGATTAAATATCCATACAATTATTTTATCAGTTGCAACTCCTCCAGCTTTTCCATAAAAAGCTCCAACAGTTACTTCATATAATCCAATTCCAGTCTTCCATCTCCATTCATATGGTGGAAAATAATCTATTTTTCTAGGCTTATATTCATACCAAACATCTGCAAGTAAAAGGTAAAATTCTACTCTATCTATTATATTCATTGGATCAAAAGCATCGCATTTTACACGTATATCTCCTAAAATTATTGGAATTTTTGTAGGAAAAATTTCTCTTCCAAATATATAAAAATAATTTTTTGGCTTAACAATTTCTATTTTTGGAGGAGAATAATCTGCGCATTTAATAACCCATCCTCTCCAATCTACACTAGTATGGGTTTCATAACTCTTGTCTCCAATTATGATATAGTGATTCTCATCTAAAATTTCAATTGCAAAAGCTCTATCATGTGATCTTGTTCCAAAGCTTTTATTCCATATTTCTTTTCCTTTCTCATCTATTTTTAAAACCCACATATCCTTTCTTCCTACTGCAAATAGATCTGTA
>JACIWA010000033.1 GCA_014361195.1 Thermoplasmatales archaeon
TCGCGAGGAGCGAAGCGACGAAGCGATCTCCTCCGTCCACTACCGCCCTCCCGGTGCCCGTGCTCCTTCCCTCCTCCCGGGGAGATCGCTTCGTCGGCGCGTGCGCGCCTCCTCGCAATGACGGGTGCCGGGCGCTTGCGCGCCTCCTCGCAATGACATTCTCAGGACGGGCTTCATCGCGATGACATCCTTGGAGCGCGCCTCCTCGCAATGACGGGTGCCGGGCGCCCGCGCGCCTCCTCGCAATGACGGGTGCCGGAACGTCACCACGAGGAACCCCTCTTAAACGCCGTCGCGAGGAGCTCCCTCGAACCGTCATGGCAAGCAGCTCCCCGAAACGCCATCGCGAGGAGATCCCTCGAACCGTCATGGCAAGCAGCTCCCCGAAACGCCATCGCGAGGAACTTCCTCGAACCGTCATGGCAAGGACCCCTATTAAACGCCGTCGCGAGGAGCGAAGCGACGAAGCGATCTCCTCCGTCCACTACCGCCCTCCCGGTGCCCGTGCTCCTTCCCTCCTCCCGGGGAGATCGCTTCGTCGGCGCTTGCGCGCCTCCTCGCAATGACGGGTGCCGGGCGC
>JACIWA010000034.1 GCA_014361195.1 Thermoplasmatales archaeon
AACCCGGGCCCGGTCACGGTGGACCTCACCTTCATGACCGAGGAGGGGGAGAAGAACGTCCCCGCCTGGGACGCCGCGGTCATCCCCGGCAACTCCCGCGCCAACTTCCCCCTGCACGACCAGCTGACCTGCGAGCGCATCTCCACCAAGGTGCGGGTGACCTCGGGAGGGCCGGTCATCTGCGAGCGGGCCATGTACAACCGGGCGAGGACCTGGGCCCACGACTCCATCGGGGTGACCTCCCCGAGCGACATCTGGTACCTGGCCGAGGGCTGCACGCAAGGCGACTTCCAGACCTGGATCTGCGTGCAGAACCCCAACCCGGGCCCGGTCACGGTGGACCTCACCTTCATGACCGAGGAGGGGGAGAAGAACGTGCCCGCCTGGGACGCCGCGGTCATCCCCGGCAACTCCCGCGCCAACTTCCCCCTGCACGACCAGCTGACCTGCGAGCGCATCTCCACCAAGGTGCGGGTGACCTCGGGAGGGCCGGTCATCTGCGAGCGGGCCATGTACAACCGGGCGAGGACCTGGGCCCACGACTCCATCGGGGTGACCTCCCCGAGCGACAT
>JACIWA010000035.1 GCA_014361195.1 Thermoplasmatales archaeon
GCGCCCGGCACCCGTCATTGCGAGGAGGCGCGCAAGCGCCGACGAAGCGATCTCCCCGGGAGGAGGGAAGGAGCACGGGCACCGGGAGGGCGGTAGTGGACGGAGGAGATCGCTTCGTCGCTTCGCTCCTCGCGACGGCGTTTAATAGGGGTCCTTGCCATGACGGTTCGAGGAAGTTCCTCGCGATGGCGTTTCGGGGAGCTGCTTGCCATGACGGTTCGAGGGATCTCCTCGCGATGGCGTTTCGGGGAGCTGCTTGCCATGACGGTTCGAGGGAGCTCCTCGCGACGGCGTTTAAGAGGGGTTCCTCGTGGTGACGTTCCGGCACCCGTCATTGCGAGGAGGCGCGCGGGCGCCCGGCACCCGTCATTGCGAGGAGGCGCGCTCCAAGGATGTCATCGCGATGAAGCCCGTCCTGAGAATGTCATTGCGAGGAGGCGCGCAAGCGCCCGGCACCCGTCATTGCGAGGAGGCGCGCCCGCGCCGACGAAGCGATCTCCCCCGGAGGTGGGCAGGAGCTCGGGACCCCGGATGGCGGTAGTGGACGGAGGAGATCGCTTCGTCGCT
>JACIWA010000036.1 GCA_014361195.1 Thermoplasmatales archaeon
ACAGTATTTAGCCCGGATGGAAGATTGTTTCAGGTAGAATATGCAAGAGAAGCGGTGAAAAGAGGAACAACTACTGTTGGAATAAAATTCAAAAAAGGAGTTGCTCTTATAGTTGATAAAAGAATCACATCCCGCCTGATAGAGCCAGCTTCAATAGAAAAGATATTCAAGATAGATGAGCATATCGGATGTGCTACTTCAGGGCTAGTTGCGGATGCAAGAGCTCTGGTAGAGAGAGCAAGAATTGAGGCACAGATAAATAGGCTAACATATGAGAAGCCAATACAAGTCAAGGCCCTGACAAGAAAAATATGCGATTTCAAGCAAACATATACTCAATATGGAGGGGTTCGTCCTTTTGGAACCGCCTTACTTATTGGAGGAATAGATGAAACTGGAGCTCATCTTTTTGCAACTGACCCAAGTGGGGCGATGGTTGAATATAAAGCAACCGCTGAGGGAGAGGGAAGGGATGCTGCAATTGAATATTTTGAAAAGAATTATAAGGAAAATATGAGCATGGAGGAAGCAATAGAAATTGGCCTTGAAGCAATAAAA
>JACIWA010000037.1 GCA_014361195.1 Thermoplasmatales archaeon
GACATCGCAAGCGGCCTCCGTGTTTCCACCCGACCAAGGCCGGGAACGACCGGGTCGGTCGCAGCGAGCCTGCGAGCGAGACCGTTACCCGGCGGCCCGGCCGCCGGAAGAAGGATGTTTACGCACCCTCCAAGGCCGGGACCGGGGGTCGGGCGAGCGACATCGCAAGCGGCCTCCGTGTTTCCACCCGACCAAGGCCGGGAACGACCGGGTCGGTCGCAGCGAGCCTGCGAGCGAGACCGTTACCCGGCGGCCCGGCCGCCGGAAGAAGGATGTTTACGCACCCACCAAGGCCGGGTCCGGGGGTCGGGCGAGCGACATCGCAAGCGGCCTCCGTGTTTCCACCCGACCAAGGCCGGGAACGACCGGGTCGGTCGCAGCGAGCCTGCGAGCGAGACCGTTACCCGGCGGCCCGGCCGCCGGAAGAAGGATGTTTACGCACCCTCCAAGGCCGGGACCGGGGGTCGGGCGAGCGACATCGCAAGCGGCCTCCGTGTTTCCACCCGACCAAGGCCGGGAACGACCGGGTCGGTCGCAGCGAGCCT
>JACIWA010000038.1 GCA_014361195.1 Thermoplasmatales archaeon
AAGAGCCGCTCCTTCCTGCCGGCGCGCCGCGGCCGGAGGGTGCCGACGCGGACATCCTGGAGAGGGTTATGCTCGAGGACATCCCCGTTGAAGAGAAACTGGCCATCCTGGAAGGTCATGCCGAGATAGAGGAGCTCATCTCGCTCGTATCGGAACCTGAGGCCTCCTCCACGGAGACCTTCTTCGATATAGGAGAGAAAGAGGAAGCGCCCGCCGCCGCTGCAGGCGGCGAGGTGGAAGACGACCTGCTCAAGGAGATAGAGGAGCTGGAGAGGGAGATACTCGAGGCGCAGGCCACCGCCGCGGCGGGAGCGCCGGGCATCGAGGAGGAACTGGAGGCCCTGGAGAGGGAGCTGCTCGCAGGAGGGGGCGAAACGGGCACCGGCGAGCCTCCCGCCGGGGTCGTAAGGGAGGTGGAGACGCCGCCCGCCGCGGGGGAGACCCTCGAAACCGCGCCTCCGCCGCAGGAAGCCCCCTTCACGGCCATGCCGGAAGCGATGACGCCGCCCGTGGCGGAGACGCCGCCCCCCGCGGTGG
>JACIWA010000039.1 GCA_014361195.1 Thermoplasmatales archaeon
CCCGTCATTGCGAGGAGGCGCGCAAGCGCCGACGAAGCGATCTCCCCGGGAGGAGGGAAGGAGCACGGGCACCGGGAGGGCGGTAGTGGACGGAGGAGATCGCTTCGTCGCTTCGCTCCTCGCGACGGCGTTTAATAGGGGTCCTTGCCATGACGGTTCGAGGAAGTTCCTCGCGATGGCGTTTAATGGGGGCCCTTGCCATGACGGTTCGAGGAAGTTCCTCGCGATGACGTTTCGGGGAGCTGCTTGCCATGACGGTTCGAGGGAGCTCCTCGCGACGGCGTTTAAGAGGGGTTCCTCGTGGTGACGTTCCGGCACCCGTCATTGCGAGGAGGCGCGCTCCAAGGATGTCATCGCGATGAAGCCCGTCCTGAGAATGTCATTGCGAGGAGGCGCGCGGGCGCCCGGCACCCGTCATTGCGAGGAGGCGCGCAAGCGCCGACGAAGCGATCTCCCCGGGAGGAGGGAAGGAGCACGGGCACCGGGAGGGCGGTAGTGGACGGAGGAGATCGCTTCGTCGCTTCGCTCCTCGCGA